>CAXYVG010000059.1:0-24049 GCA_964292325.1 uncultured bacterium
GATTGTTACTTCTCCATCTTCTAAGGGTTGTCGTAAAGCTTCGAGAACCATTCTAGGGAATTCAGCAAGTTCATCAAGAAATAAGACTCCATGATGACTTAAGGTAACTTCTCCAGGTTTGGGAATACGACCGCCTCCCACCATACCTGCACCTGAAATAGTATGATGCGGACTGCGAAAAGGTCTTGTTGTTACGAGTCCGGCATGATGATGTAGCAAATCTGCGATACTATAGATCTTAGTAACTTCTAACGCTTCTTGTTGAGATAAAGTTGGTAAAATAGATGTAAGACGACGCGCCAACATCGTTTTACCAGAACCTGGAGGACCTACCATGAGTAAATTATGACCACCAGCCGCCGCAATTTCTAGAGCTCGTTTGGCAAGGCTTTGCCCTTGCACATCTGCAAAATCTTCGCTAGTTGCTGGCAGAATGTTATCTACAGAATGTTTCACCTCGGCAGATAGGATAGCCATGTGCCCAAAATGTGATATTAACTGGCCTAAAGTAACGGGAGCGTAGACATTTATCCCTTCTACGAGTAATGCTTCTTGAATATTATCAGGCGCAACGACCATATGATGTATACCTTGGTCAGCGCATTGAATTGCCATTGGTAAAATGCCTGAAATACCACGCAATTTTCCTTCTAATGATAACTCACTGACAAATAAATATTGTTGGCAAACATCACAGGGGATTTGTCCACTAGCTGCTAAAATACCAATGGCAATCGGTAAATCAAGTCCAGAACTATCTTTTTTTAGATCTGCAGGAGCCAAATTGATCGTAATACGACGAGAGGGAAATTCATAACCAGAATTTCTAATGGCTGCCCGTACTCTTTCTCGCGATTCTCGTACAGCAGTGTCGGCTAATCCTACAATATCTAAAGCTGGTAATCCATTTGCTATGTCAACTTCTACGGTAATGAATATACCATTGAGACCTAAGGTCGTAGATCCAAATGTCTGAGCAAACATAATATTACCCCCGTTACTTGTTTCAGCATATCATTAGAACCATTGTATTGCCTTTCATGATGACATATCGATACTATATACATCATGCCCATTAGAGCTATTCTATAATCTACCAATTAGCTTTCGGCTTTATTATCTTTAATTACCTAGAATCTGCAGAGCTATAACAACTAATCATTGTACTATACCGGTAAACAGGATAAAATAAATACAGATAGTTGTGATTAGAAACGATGGATTTACGAATCATTGGAGGTAAGGGTATTTGTATAAGTTATTATGTCCACAAATCATTGTCAATTCTTTATATGACATTGAATTTACCAGACTACAACAAGAAGGATTTCAGGGCATAATATTTGATTTGGATAATACCATTATTCCTTGGGATAGCCCATCTATGTCACCTGACGTGATCGAGTGGTTGAAAGGTTTATTAGCCCAAGGATTTAAAATCTGTTTAGTCTCCAATAACATGGGTGTGCGTGTGAAAAATATTGCTGGGATATTCGGTATTCCCTTTGTTTCTCGGGCTTATAAACCAGCAAAATCAGGATTTCGCCAGGCTATGAACATTATGAATCTGACAGAAAGTCAAGTAGTAGTTGTAGGGGACCAGATATTCACAGATGTTCTTGGCGGCAATCGATTAGGCTTATATACCATTTGGGTTAAACCTTTAACTGCTAAAGAATTTATTGGTACCCAAATCACACGGCGATTAGAAAAAATAACATTACGAATCTTAGGAATGAAAGGTTTAAAAAAATAGTATAAATATTTCCAGGAAATAATTGTAAAAATAATCGTATTTTTACTTGCCAGGTTATATCAATCATGTATTGATATAACCTGGCAATTTTTATTTTGCAGTGAACTTATCTAGCTAAAGCTGAACATTGAAAATTCAGTAGGGGACTCTATCCTCACTGAATCGACGGAGAACGCACGCACTTATAGAAGTGGAAGTCTACGATTGGATAAAATTATATATTTTATTGCGAATGTATAATCCATAGAATTTATGGTAATAATTTACATTAATCTTATAAAAACTTTTTTGTATCGCGCAAAATAATATACGATTTTTAGAGGGGGAATATACGATAAACTTATCATCTTCAACTAAAATATGGACCATAAAACAACGAATCGTAACCATTATGTTTATTAGTCTGATCATACTGTTGATTATTATTTATCTTCCGACTGCCAAGGTCGTGATGGAGCCGTCATTGCCTACAGAAGATATTAAGCAGATGTCGCTAGCCTCTCCTAAAGTAGTAGTACAAACTAAAACACATGCCATGCCTGTATACCAAGAGCAGCAGTCTTTACGAAATCCTTTTTCATTGCCACCAAGTAGCGACATAGAAAAAAACAATCTAACTGTACCAATGCCACAAAATCACCAATCCGATAATACGATCGATTGTGCATCAACGAAAGTATCTCCCGAGAGTTCCCATTCTGTAAAAAAGTTTATGTTGACTGGTATTGTTGGTACAAAAGACAAACAGTTAGCGGTGATCAAATTTGATAACAAAAGCCAATCATATAGTGTAAATGAAATAATTGACCTTTATACGATTTCAGCAATCAATGACGATTCCGTGGTTTTGAAAAATGAAACGCAGCAGATCGTATTAAAGTTAGAAGGAACGGGGCGTGGTGGAGGTAATCATCGTGAAAAGTAACCACTATATTCTACTGATCATATTCCTTTTACCGTTGTTGGTACCTACGGTCGGAATGGCGAATGATAAAACTTACAATTTTAACTTTATCGATGAAGATATACATATCGTATTACATACCTTAGCGAAAATCAGTGATGTAGATATTATTATTGATGACTCTGTAAAAGGGAATGTGACAATGAAACTAAATAACGTAACTTTTCCGACTGCGCTAGATGTAATTACTACAAGCAAAGGGCTATCATACCATAAAATTGGTACTTCTATTGTTATTGAAAGTGCTGATATGGGCAAAACAGAAGTTACTAAATTACGCTATGTGCGAGCCATAGATATCAAAAAATCGCTAGAGACGATTACGACAGCTCTGAAAGTGAAAATGGAAATTGATGATATCTCTAACTCCATCATTATTACAGGTCCTCCTGCGGGTTGCGCTCGTATTGATGAGATTTTAAAGTATATTGATGTTTTTCAACAGCAAGTGAGCCTTGAGGCGAAAGTAGTAGCCATTAATAAAACGGATATGAAGGATTTGGGCGTAGACTGGAAATGGGATATGACGCCCCAAAGTGCAACGCATCAGCGTGAGCAGTTCTCGACAATCGTACCTTTATATAATGCCGACGGCAGTCCCAAATTAGATTCGAGTGGAAATCAAGCAACGACTAATGTAGAAACCAATACTTGGAAAGTTACTAGGCAAAGTAATACTGGCATCTTGCAATTTGGGCGCAATCCGGAAGGGTGGCCTTATGAATTTTACTATCAGGCCAAAATTAATGCTCTTCTAAATAAAGGCGATGCTAAAATTTTAGCCAGTCCGAAAGTAACGACCATTAATGGAAAAGAAGCACGCGTATTGATTGGCGAACGCATTCCTATACTGACAGAAAAAACAGAGAATGGCAAAACAAGCACCACAACAGAATATATCGATACTGGTATTAAGTTAATTTACACACCAAGTATTACGACTGATCATACAATCACTGCTAAAGTTCGTACCGAAGTCAGCACTCCTACATTGGTAGCTGATATTAAGAACTATCAGATTAGTACGCGAGAAGCTGAAAGTACTGTTTTGATGAAAGATGGAGAAACAATTGTGATTGCAGGATTAATTGGTAGTGTTGATTCAAAAAGTAGCAATACTGTGCCATTTTTCAGTGAGCTTCCATTATTGGGGGCGTTATTTAAAAGCGTACATCATTCTAAAACAGAAACGGAAGTAGTCATTTTTTTGACCGCTAACATCATTAAATGATGCGCTATTTTCTATAAAATACTGTTCAATATTGCTATTTATTACTTTCAATTAGGTGGTGTAAAAACTGAAATATAAACGTTTAGCCGATTTACTGATTGAGACATCTTTAATTACTGAACAACAATTGCAAAAAGCACTTGCAATTCAGAAAGAAACTGGAAATCGACTAGGAAAAATACTAAGTGATCTTAATTATGTATCAGAAGATATTATGATGGAAGTACTAGAACTGCAATTAGGCATACCCCACGTCAATTTATCCACTCTATGTATTCCGCCAACAATAGCCGCTCGCATTCCTGCGGCATTAGCAGAGCGTCATCGAATCATACCCATTCAGGAAACCAATAAGAAAATCACGTTAGCAATGGTAGACCCTACGAATTTCTTTGCGATCGATGATGTCCGTATGGTAACAAGTTGTGATGTAGAACCAGTGATTGTTACAGAAAAAGATATGGTACAAGCCATTCGAAATTTATATGGTGTACAAGATTTAGTAGATCAAGCTGTTAACCAAATGCATGCTGACGATATTTTAGCAGTAAATACCATACAAACAGCCGATGATGCACCAATTATCAGTCTCGTAAATTCATTTATCAGCCAGGCCCTTCATGATGTAGCAAGTGATATTCATATTGAACCCCAAGAAAAAACATTGCGTGTGCGTTTCCGTATTGATGGCATGTTACGAGAAATCGGAATCTTTCCTAGAGATATTCATGCAGCCATTATTGCTCGGATTAAAATCCTTAGTGATATGGACATTGCAGAAAAACGAATTCCCCAGGATGGGCGAATTCAGATTAGAGAAGCGAATCGAGATGTGGATATACGAGTATCCACACTACCAACGATCATGGGTGAAAAAGTCGTCATGCGCCTCTTAGATCAAAAGGCTGTTATTTTAGATATTAATAAACTTGGATTTACTAGTGTGAATTATGAGAAATTTCACGAAATTTACACTGCATCGCATGGCATGATTCTCGTAACGGGACCAACAGGATCGGGTAAAACCACGACTCTTTACTCTATACTCACAGATGTTAATTCCATTGAGAAAAATATTATCACATTAGAAGATCCAATCGAATACCGGTTGCCTGGTATGAATCAAGTCCAAGTCAATCTCAAAACGGGTCTTACTTTTGCCAATGGTCTGCGTTCTATATTACGCCAAGATCCGAATGTAGTATTGGTCGGAGAGATACGTGATGCAGAGACTGCTGATATTGCGATTCGAGCATCGTTAACTGGTCATGTAGTATTTAGCACACTTCATACCAATGATGCAGCAGGTACAATTACACGTTTACTTGATATGGATGTTGAGCCTTTTTTAGTGGCTTCTTCAGTACTTGGCGTCGTGGCACAACGTCTAGTAAGAGTCTTATGTCATGCATGCAAAGAAAGTTATACGCCACCTGCTGATTCGCTAGAACGAATTTATTTAGGTGTAGATGGTAAAGAAGAGGTTACCTTATACCATAGTATAGGCTGTTTTCATTGCAACAATAGTGGTTATCGTGGACGTATGGCTATTCATGAAGTGATGCCCATTACATTTCAAATACGACAAGCTATTCATCGCAAAGCTTCAAGTGATGAAATTAATAGCATTGCCATTAGCGAAGGTATGATAACGATGCGCCAGGATGGCATCCAAAAAGCATTGGCTGGTTTCACTGATCTACAAGAAATTATGCGTGTAGCTTACGCTGGCAATAGTGGGGAGGAATGCTTGTGATTGACTTATTAGAAGAAGCTGTAACCATAGTGAAATTGACTTTTCTTTTGCCATCGAACATCTAGGTCGTTTTCGAATCAATGCCTTTCGTCAACACTAACACATATAAAGTAGAGGGATCAGAAGTGGCAAAAACCTTTGCTTACGTAGGCAAAAATCTGAATGGACAAATAATGACCGGTACGATTTTAGCTGATAGTGAACATGCAGTAGCCATCTATATTCGAGAACAGGGGTATTTTATTACTCAAATCAAAGAAGATGGTAACTCGCATTCGTATCATACAATGATCGAAAAGTTAAAACCAATTGGTGTCAAAGAGTTAGCCATTATTTGCCGTCTATTTTCTACCATGGTAGATGCTGGTCTTTCTTTAGTATCTTGCCTTAATGTGCTGATTGAACAAACGAATCACCCACAAATTAAAAGGTCATTACAGGATGTCTACCAGAAAGTCAAAGCTGGAGAATCGCTTTCTAAAGCCCTTAGCAATCACCCGCAAGTATTTCCTGATCTGATGATCAATATGATAGAAGCTGGAGAAATAGGGGGGATGTTAGACCATGTTCTCAATCGCTTAGCGAATCACTTTGAAAAAGATTATAAAATGCGTGAAAAAATCAAATCGGCTATGACGTATCCGCTTCTTATTATTAGCATATCCATAATGGTCGTTATTTTTATCCTAGTATTTGTTTTACCGACTTTTGTACAACTTTTTAGCAATATGAATAAAGAATTACCATATCTCACGCTGCTATTGCTAGCAATTAGTCACTTTATTCTTGCTTATTTTCCTTTTATCATTGCAGCTATTATAGGCGGTAGCTATGGAGTGAAAGTAGCATATAGAAAAGAAAAAAATCGCAGGATGCTCGATAAAGTTCTATTGCGACTTCCTTTTGTCGGTATAGGGTTAAAGAAATTTTACATTGCCCGCTTTTGCCGGATATTTAGCACATTACTACGAGGTGGTGTACCAATTATTATAGCACTGGAAATAGTACAAAAGATCATTTCTAATTACAGCATGGTTGATGCTATTAGGCAAGCACGAAGTGGAATTCAACAAGGACTAGGACTCGCGACGACTCTAGCCCCAAGTAACGTGTTGACTCCTATGACAATTCAGATGTTAGCGATTGGTGAGGAAAGTGGTACATTGGATATTATGTTAGAAAAAATTGCTGATTTTTATGAAAGTGATGTAGATGATATGCTCACTCGTCTGAGTACCATCATTGAGCCAATTGTGATTGGTATATTATCGGTATTTATTGGCTTAATTATTACTTCCATCATGATACCACTGTTTGAGCTAATAATAAATGCAGGTTCTTTATAATTTGGGTAAGGAGGTGAATTTTCAATTAAGCCCAACGTAAGGTGAAAAATAATACGAGGTGTTTGATAATGATAATGAATTTTAGAAAAAAAATCAAAAATCAAAAAGGTTTTTCATTAGTGGAATTGATGATGGTGATTGCTATTATCGGTTTGATGGCTGCTATCTCTATACCAAAATTAAATGCGTCCACTGCAACAGCTAAAGATGGAAAACTGAAAGCCGATCTTCGTACAGTGGATGGTGCCGTTCTGATGTATCGTGCGGCTAAAAATATGTATCCAGAAGATAAAGACGCTATGGTAGATTATATTAATGCCTGGCCTACAGATGCTGCTGGTACTGACTTGACTTATACAAAAGGAACAACGGATGCTGATGGTTATACGTTAACAGGTGCTTCTTCAGATGCTACTACTAGAAAATCTCCTGGAAGTTCAGACTATACGGTAAGTGATAATTGGTAATATAGATAATGAAGGCGTGAGCTGTCGCCTTCATTATCCTCATTTCATAAATGTTTCTAACGTGTCTGGAATTTCTATTACAAGGTGGCTTTGATATCATGCAACGCGGACTGACTGTAGTGGAATTAATGATCTGTATCAGCATCCTTGGCATCTTTGCCAGCGAAGTTATACTTACGTTAGGTCAGTCTTTAGCCCAACAGGAGATGATTGGTGCCAGTCTACAATTGGCAGCCGATATTCGTTATCTGCAACAACTCGCAGTGAATGCAGGAAGCGAAACTACATCATCCATACTTCTTTTTAACTATAATGAACCCTATGGGTATATGATTACCAGCAATACGAAGGTCATTAAAAAAATTACCTTTCCTTCATCAGTCAAATTATACGGTCCTTATTCTCCAATCGGTTTTGGTCTTTCGGGAGCGCCTCTTAGTGGAGCACAAACCATTGGTCTGCAAAGTAACAAATTAAAGACCTGGAAGTATGTAATCCTTGCTCCTGTTACTGGGCGAGTGAGGATTAGCGATACCCCCCCATTGCGGTCTGAGGAGTAAAGTCAAATATGGAAAAAGTACAGAAGGGGTATATACTAACCGAAATATTGGTATCCTTTTTAATTATGAGTCTAGCCTTGATCGCAATATCTGCTATGTTTATCCAGGCATTACAAATGGATATGATAGCCCATCACTATACGGTTACCTCCAATTTAGCACAAAAGCAATTAGAATTATTAAAAATGCGTCCTCCCGCATTTTGGGCAGGACTTTCACTTCCTTACAACATCCCATGGCAAGATGATACACAAATACCCCCCGCAATATATAATTTTACAACAAATGCTGTTCAGCAAGAGAGTAATCCACATCTGATAGAAGTAACAGTAACTGCTACTTGGCAAGAAAAAGACAAAAAATATAGTGTGCCATTTACCACTTTTTATTCTACATTATGAAAAATATAAAATTACAACGTGGCTTTATGCTAATCGAGCTAATGATTTGTATCACCTTGACCATACTCTTACTATCAGGGATGTTTCGTTTATTCTCAACCAATCTCACGATATGGACAAAGGAAAAACATCATAGTGCCATAGAGCAAACCGCTCGTATTGCCATTGATAAAATCATGCGTGAAATACGTTATGCTCGTAGTATTCGTCTTACCGATACAAACTCTCTTACAATTACCAAAATTAGCGGAGAAACTAATACCTTCCAGCTGGGTTCAGGAACGCATGCCAAGACTCTCTATATGATCATTGATAAAACAGCAGCCATTCCTGCTGGTGGTATTTCTGCCAATCCGATTACAGAAAATATTGTGACAAGCTTATTGTTTACCCCTTATCCTGAGACGGTTATGATTCAGGCCGTAGGCATAACCATTGAAGTAACAGATCAAAGTACAGGAGAAAAGCAAACGCTCAATACAGCAGGTTATCTTTGGAATCAGTAGTATCGCAGGAAACGGGGGAGTACGAATCAATGGAGCATCAACGAGGTGCTGTAGCCATACTAGGAATCATTATGATGATGCTACTTGCTTCACTAGGGGCTACATTACTCATGCTCAGTAAAACTAATATACAATTAGCCGCAAATCATCGAGATGGTATTGCTGCACAATACGTAGCGGAAGCTGGCATACAATATGCAATCACTCGATTAGAAACAGACACTGATTTTGTACTTAAAACCCAAACGGCTACCTATATCGAAACAACTGCATTATTAAGTCCTATGTCAACTAACAGAAAATATATAGTACATATAGGGCCAGATCCTATAGCGACGAATACAAAGGTGCGCCTGATTACAGCTACAGGGATAGTGAATGAGGCGCAGCGACAAGTGTTTGGCAAAGCAATCCTACCGACAATGAATGAGACGCAACCGATTACTCTTATCTTGAATGATTAGGAAGTGTAGAAGTTCATGTGGAAAAAATGTAAAGAAATGATATGGAAAAATTCTTCTGAAATAATTGGTATTGATATTGGCGCCAGCTCCATCAAAGTAGTCGAAATATCTTGGAAAAATAATACGCCCGTACTAAAAAACTTCGGTATTAAAAAGCTCGCAGATAAGATTATAGAGGATGGTCTTATTATAGATAGCCAACAATTGATGAATAACTTGAGGGAATTATTAATTGCTAGCCATATCAATAGCAAAAGTGTAGTAATAGCAGTAGGAGGAGGAAGCATGTTTGCTCGGGAATTGATTTTTCCTATGATGAGCAAAGAGGAATTAAAGGAATCCATAAAATGGGATTTAGAAAAATATATACCATATCCACCCGCTAGTTACTACTATGATTTTTCTATTGTTGGTAGTGGTATGACTGAAAAAGCAATAAAAGTCTTGTTAGTAGCCTCGCCAATAGAAAATATAAATAAAATAATTAGCGTGATCGAAAGCCTAGGTCTTATACTTATTGCGATTGATATAGAACCATTAGCATTATACCGGACTGTTATTGATGCAAAGCAATCTATCGTGATTGATATAGGTGACTTGTTATCACAAGTAACTTTTTTCCAAAATGATAGCCCAGCGATCATTCGTAATATTCCCATTGGTGGCAACCATTTCACACAAATCATTATGAAAAATTTAGGACTGGCATTTCGTGAAGCTGAAGAAATGAAGCACCAACACATGATTCTTTCGCAGATCTATACTGAATCGGAATATAGAGAGGTCCAACAACAAATGGATGTATTAGTAAGCGAAATCACTTACGATGTTCAGCGTACGGCTGAGTATTATCAACAAGAGAATACCAACAGCATGATTGATAAGGTTTTAATTACTGGCGGTGGAGCTAACTTACATCATTTGGTTCATATGCTATCAAAGAAGCTACATATTACTACAATATTACATAACCCTCTAGAAAAGATTACCATTCCAATCGCTTTTGATAAAACATGTTTACAGCAAGTAGCACCGCAGCTTAGCATAGCCATTGGCCTTGCATTACGTGGAGATGATAAATGGTAACAATTAATCTTTTACCTATTACCAATCGGCAGGCTAAGTATCCTGTCAAGCAACTACTATTATTTTCTACGGTTTTACTCCTAATCATCTTTAGTACGATATATAGCTATAGCGTTTACCAAGTTTGGACGATAGAAAAACAATTACAAGACATCCACAATCAATATCAATTATTACAACCCACTCAATTACTTATGATAAAAATGACTGATCAACAGCAGGTACTTGCTAAGAAAAATAACATTTTGACAACTCTAACGAAAGAACGTCCATCATGGTATGCGATTCTCAAGCATCTAGCAACTGTTACCCCACCAGAGATTTGTTTTACCGAACTCATTAAATCAGATAAAGCTACCATAAAAATTAAAGGTTGGACAACCACGTATCCCATCATTGGTGAATGTATACAAACACTGGAACAGTATCCATTTTTTACTGAAGTTTCTTTAAAAAGTATTGAAAGTGATACGATTTCACAGATCACTAAGTTTGAAATTATGATAAAACCTAAGGGGCTATCCTTATGAATAGTAATGCTAAAGATCATTCCTCTGTTATATATAAAATTAGTTTGTTTTTTATAGGTATTGTACTGAGTAGTTATTTGTTTTATCATTTTATCTTATTACCTAAATGGTTACATATCAATGAATTAACAAAGCAATACCATGATTATTATCAGAAGGTATACATCATTGAAAAGTTTGTCCAGACTCATCCAAACCCTGAACCCTATCTAGTAGAACTCGATCATAAAATCACACAAATAGATCAATTGATACCGAACACAATTGATATTAGTAGCTTTTTTCTGCAAATAGAAGGACTCGCTCAAGAGTCCGGTATACAAATTGATTCTTTTAAACCAGGAAAGATAGAGAATAAAGAGGGCTACCGCGAAATCACAATCGAAATTTTATTGGATGGGGATTTCTTACAACTGATGGATTTTTTAAATAAAATAGAAAACCTACCACGTTTTACAAGCATTACTGATATTGCTATGCAATTCAATAATAAAAAACTAATCAGTAAAGTAACAGCAAAAATTTTCAGCCATGGTGTATCTCCAGCCGTAATTACCACAATGAATGAGCACGGCAACGGGCATAAAAAATAACTTTAGATATTTTTCATAATATAGTAAAATGTTACATAGTGAGTTCTGAGTAATGATACAGGTAGTACTGATGAAAGTCATCATACTATTTGTAGCATTATCTTTGAACGTATTATGTTTATTTCTTTTTAAAGAGGTGAATTTATGCTTACTTTTACGATTGATGACAAGGTAGCAGATAGAACGTCGTTATTTAGCTATTATCGCCAATGTATTTGTGTGTAAGGTTATGAAAAATATTATATTAATTGGGTTTATGGGCACAGGAAAAACAACCATTGGCAGGTTACTAGCTAGTCGTTTAGGACGACCTTTTATTGACAGTGACAAAAAATTAGAAGATGAACAAGGTATGACCATTCGGGAATTATTCGAACTTCATGGGGAAGCCTATTTCCGTCAAAAAGAAAGGGAGATGATTGCCAAATTATCAAGGTATCGTAATACTGTAATTGCAACGGGTGGAGGTGTAGTTCTTTCTGCTAATAGTATGCGACGTTTAAAGAAAAATGGTGTTATTATTTCTCTTAACGCTTCAATTGATACTATTTTAGAGCGTACAGGACGACGTAATACTAGACCACTATTAATGGAAGCTTCTGCTCGTGAACAAACCATCAGAAATCTAATGCAAGAACGTTTTCATCTCTACCAAGAAGCAGATTTTACGATTGATACAAATCATGATTCACCGCAGCATGTTATAAATGAAATCATATTTTTTTTACGGCAAGGAGGATATTTGCGCGGGCGAAGTTAAGAAATTTTAAAGAAAAGGAGAATACAGTGAAACGTAAAAAGATAATTTATATTATTTCTATTGTAGTCGTACTCATTATCGGTTTTATTGGCTTTCGTATTTATACAAATATCAATAATGCAAAAACTAAAGCGGCGGCGATGACCCGCGGAAGAGTTCTCACGGTCGAAGTAATGCCAGCTTTTACGAAAGACATCATACCGGTTCTCACTTTTGCAGCTTCATTAGAACCGATATGGCGTTCGGATATCAGTCCCAAAATTGATGGTCGTATTGAAAAATTATATACTGATGAAGCACAAAAAGTATCAGCAGGTCAAGCTGTTGCCAAATTAGAAAATATTGATTTTTCAGCACAGGTATCTCAGGCCCAAGGCACGGTATATTCTACAAGCGCAGAGTTAGATCAAGCCAAATCAGATCTAGCTAGAAATAAACGCTTAGTAGACCAGGGCGCTTTATCTGAACAGCAATACGAAGCAGCTGTAGCAAAAGTTGCTAGTTTAGAGGGACAATTACGTGCAAACCAGGGGAATTTAGGTTATCAAGAATCTCGTTTAGGATTTACCGATGTTGTTACACCACACGGTGGTATCGTGTTAACACGTTATCTGCAGCCAGGAGATTATGCGAAAGCTGGCACTCCAATTTTTACCATAGCAGATACTAGTACTATGCTTGCCAAAGCAACGGTTGGTGAAGGTCAAATTACACAGGTTAAATTAGGGGATATAGCGCAAGTATTAATTGAAGCTTTATCTGATCAGCCCTTTGTTGGTAAAATAACTAAAATTTTACCTTCAGCAGCAACGGCAACTCGCACATTTACTTTGGAAGTAAGTATTGATAATAGCGATAATATTTTACTGTCTGGTCTTACCGCTAAGGTAATTACCAATGGTAAAATACATCCAGCAGCGTTAGTCGTTCCAGAAGCCGCTTTAGTTTTATTTGAAGATCAACAGACTGTTTTTGTTTTGAATGGCGATCAGGTTATACAACGTAAACTTCGATTAGGTTACATCGGCAATGGATTTGCAGAAGTATTATCGGGGATAAACGCTGGTGACTTAATCGTTGTAAAAGGCCAAAATACGATACGTGATGGATCAAAAGTCCAGGTTACAGCCACCCAGGAGGCTGGTCAAATATGAGTTTTTTAAAGGTCTTTATTCATAGACCAGTATTTACGACTATGCTAGTGCTTGTACTCGTAGTCTTCGGTCTATCATCACTTCCTCGCCTAGGTATTGACTTGATGCCAGATGTAGAGTTTCCATTAGTTTCTGTACAGGTAAGATGGACAGGGGCTTCACCAGAAGAAATGGAAAGCCTCGTTACCAAACCGATTGAAGATGCAGCCAGCGCCGTTGCGGGTATTAAGACCATTACTTCGATTTCGCGAGCTGGTATGGCGCAAGTGACAATCGAATTTGTACTAGGTACCGATCCACGAATGGCGGCCGCTGATGTTCGAGAAAAAGTGGGTGGCATTCGTAAAAATTTGCCAGATCAAATCAGTGAACCAGTTACACAGCGCTATGATATCACGGCATCACCGGTTGTATTTTATAGTCTCTCCTCTAGTCAACGTCCTCGAGGGGAAATTCGTAAAATGGCTGATGATATTGTAAAGCAGCGTCTACAGCAACTAGATGGTGTTGGCAACGTAGCGATCTACGGAGGAAGTCCCCGTGAAATTCAAATTAAGATAGATCCTCGTAAATTAGATGCTTATGGCCTAACCTTGGATCAACTCATTAGTATGGTTAACAGCGCCAATGCCAATACACCGGGTGGTTATTTAAAAGAAAATGGCTATGAAATGGTTGTACGAACACTAGGGCAATTTAAAACTGTTGATGAAGTCGGCAGTATTGCTGTCACGACGCAAAAAAATCAAGTTGTTTTATTACGCGATGTAGCTGAGGTTCGAGATTCTTTTGAAGAAGAACGAACATTTGCCAGAACAGCTGGTGTACCATCGATCGTAGTTTCTGTATTGAAGCAATCGGGAACCAATACAGTTGCTGTCTCTGATGCTGTAAAGGCAGAAATGGAGCAAATTGAAAAGGAATTACCTAGCGATGTTACCGTTACCATCGTTCGTGACGGTTCCTTATATATCAAGAGCAATGTGGAAGATGTTGAAAATTCCTTGATTATAGGTGGTCTATTAGCGGTACTTATTGTTTTCCTATTTCTACGTGATACGAGAGCTACTCTAATTGGAGCACTAGCCATTCCTTGCTCCGTTGTTGCAACGTTCTCTCTAATGAAGGTTTGCGGATTTACCTTGAATAACATGTCTTTAATGGGACTCAGTCTCGCAGTAGGAATTTTGATTGATGATGCGATCGTTGTTGTAGAAAATATACATAGGCACATTGAAAAAGGTGTTTCACCAGCTGAAGGAGCACTTTCAGGAACCTTAGAAATTTCATTAGCAGTGCTGGCAACAACGTTATCGATTCTTGCCGTATTCGTCCCGGTCGGTTCCATGGGCGAAGTCATTGGCATGTTCTTTCGCCAATTCGGTTTAACGGTTGCTTTTGCCGTAGCATTTTCTCTCTTTGTCGCATTTTCATTAACACCTATGCTGGCAGCAAGGTGGTTACGATCAGGGAAGGAAGCAGCGGTTATTCGAACTGGGATCTGGGGAAAAATTAATATTACGGTTGAAAAAGGACTAGATAAATGGGAAGAGGGTTTTAATTATATTCGTGATCATTATCGAGAGTTTTTGCACTGGTCATTAAAACGTCCTTTGTTCATTGTTAGTATCGCGGTTATATCTCTAGTAATTAACGTTTTTTTCATTCCTTTCCTCGGCTTTGAATTTCAACCAACTTATGATTCAGGTGAATTTAATATCTATTTGACAAGCCCGCCAGGTACATCAATTGAAATCATGCAGGAGATAGCCAAACCAATCGAACAAGAAGTATTGTCCTTACCCGAAACAAGAACGGCTTTCTTGAACGTTGGGTATGGGGGTAATCCTGTAAATAAGGCTATGATTGGAGTAAAACTAAAAGATTCTAGTGAACGTAAGCGCGATATGATGGAAATTATGGATACCTTGCGCATGAAATTCCGTAATTACACAGGACTAAAGATTTCAGTCATTCCTTCCTCTACGACTGGTGGCCGAGGTGATAATCGTCCTGTCCAAGTCGGAATTCGTGGAAATGATATGCATACATTATTACAATTATCGCAAGAATTAGCAGAACGCTTGCGCCATGTGGAAGGTGCATCCGATGTAGATACATCCGCTAGTGATTATGAGCCAGAAGTACAAATCATACTAGATCGCACGAAAGCTGGTCAAGCAGGAGTTAGTACTGATGCTGTAGGTTATGTCGTACAAACAGCTTTTGCGGGCAATGTTACCGTCAATCATTATCGAGTAGGTGATAAAGATTACAATATCAATGTCCGCCTTAAAGATAACCTTCGGTTACGTCCGGAAGATGTCGGCAATATACGGGTAACTGCAAAATCTGGAACACAGGTGCGAATTGGAGATATTGCTCAAGTTAAATTTACTTCAGGACCAACAGAAATTGACCGTGATGATCGTCAACGCGAAATCATTGTCTATGCTAATAATATTGGTGTCTCTGCCGGCGATATTGTAAATGCTACGAAAAATGAACTATCACAAATGAATATTCCTTTTGGCTATAGCTATAAATTTGTTGGTTCCACTCGTACAATGAATGATTCTTTTAAAGAAATTTCGCGGGCCTTGATTATTGCGATTGTCTTGATTTACATGGTATTAGCAGCGCAGTTTGAAAGTTTTATCCATCCTTTAACCATTATGTTATCATTACCATTTGCATTAATTGGTGCTATTTTAGGTCTACTGGTTACTGGTAAAACTGTTAATATTATGAGCGCTATTGGTGTCATCATGCTAATGGGATTAGTAGCCAAAAATGCGATACTCTTAGTTGATTATACGAATACGCTACGAGAACGCGATGGACTTTCTAGAGAAGATGCGCTACTTGAGGCAGGTACTATACGTTTACGCCCTATTTTGATGACAACTGCTGCTATGATTCTTGGTATGCTCCCCGTAGCATTTGGCTGGGGGACTGGTGCAGAGCTACGTTCTTCTATGGGGGTTGTCATCGTTGGTGGTCTAATCACTTCTACGATACTAACCTTAATTGTTGTACCACAAATGTATATATTCATGGATAAATTACAGTTATTCTGGCATAACTTTAGAAATCCGCCATCCGAGCAATCAGTCAATAAAAATATATAAATCAATGTTTTGCAGACTGTTATTAAAACAATGACAGTCTGCAAAAAAAAATAATGTAATTTAGCAGGAAGTGTATTTTTTTTGTAGAATTGTGTAAAAAAAGAGGTTATTATGACTGAGAGGTGATGACAGTTAAACAGTTATTTTTAAGTGCAGTAACAGAAGGTATGATCTTAGCACAAGATGTTATTGATGAATATGGTAGAATCTTAATGATAGCAGGGGTACCATTAAAATCCGAAATATTGAAACTACTGGAAAAACATGGAGTTCTTTCGGTAGTGGTACGTACCGATAAAACAATCAATGAAGAACTTGCAATCATTGAAGATGTAGTAAGTGTAAAAATGCGATTAAATTTAATGTCTTATGTGAAAGATGCTTTCTCTACACCTAATGGTTTAGCTAGCCACCTAGTAACATTGCAGTCTAACGTTGAAGATGTGGTATATTCTTTAACGCAGTCTAAGAATACACTTTTGTATTTAACAAATATTGATGATATAAGTAATTATTTATTTATGCATAGTGTAAATGTGGGCATATTTTCTATCGTGATTGGTATTGCTATGGGTTTATCTGATGATGAATTGTGTTTATTGGGTATGGGCGGCTTATTGCATGATGTAGGAAAAACAAAGATTCCCTCTGACATTCTTGATAAAGAAGCGAAATTAACGCTTGCAGAATTTACTGCCATCAAAGAACATGCCTCTCTCGGCTATAATATACTAAAACAGGATGTAAACCTAGATTATCGCATTATCTTAATGGCATTGCAGCATCATGAACGTAGTGATGGTAGTGGATATCCATGGGGTATTGTAAAAAATAAAATACATCCTTTGTCGCGAATTGTCGCTATAGCGGATGTTTATGATGCACTAACTACGAATCGAGTGTATCGTTCTCGCCTTTCCTCACATCTCGCTATGGAAATTATCAACAATGGAAATCAAATGCACTTTGATCCAAATGTGGTAAAAGCATTTAACAAAGTAGCGGTTCCTTATCCGATTGGAAGCAACGTTACTCTTAACAATGGAGAAAAGGCGAATGTAATAAAACTCAATCGTACTAATTTAGTCCGCCCCTTACTTGATACTGGAAATGGTACGATCAATTTATTATATGAACCAACTATTAAAATCGTTTCTGCTCTATAATAAAGGGAACTTGGCGATAACCAAGTTTCCTTTATTATTTTTCACTATTATTTAATAGAAGGCAACTATGGTAGGACTATAATTATAATATATTGGATAAACTTCTAAATAATGAGATATTTTTTTTATTTACCAAAATCCCCTAGAAAACTAATATTAAAAAAGGATTTTTTGCTATTTAAGTGAAATATATTAGAAAGGCATATTTTATGTCTTTCTTTACAAATAATATTGTTGCATCAATATGAATATCATAGCAATGTATCTAACTATCAAACTGTATAGTCGTATAAGGAGGTGATCGTATGAAAGCCCTATATTTAGATTGTTTTGCTGGCATTAGTGGTAGTATGCTATTAGGAGCATTCCTTGATGCGGGCTTACCAGAAGAAATATTACGGCAACAATTATCCTCATTGCCTATAAATGGGTATACACTACGCATTAATAAAGTTGTGAAATCGGGTATTTACGCAACCTTTGTAGCGATAGAGTGTGACCATAATGATCCTAAAGATGTTACGCATCGCTATTTATCAGATATTCTTGATATGATTGATCATTCTCTCTTTACAAAAATAGTAAAAGAAAATAGTAAGAAGATATTTCTCATATTAGCACAAGCAAAAGCTAAAATATCGGGTATTGGTATGGATAACGTTGATTTTGGAGCATCAGATGCTATTGTTACTATTATTGGTACCGCCTTGGGATTACATTACCTAGGAATCGAAGCTATTTATACATCTAAATTACAGGTTGGTAATGGATTTGTTCAGAAATTTGATGGATGTATGCCTATACCAACGCCGGTTACAGCACAGTTGCTAAATAACATTCCCTATTATAATGGGAATATTAACGAGGAATTAGTTACACAAACAGGTGCAGCGATTATCGCAGCGTTAGGAACGGAATATGGAGATAGGCCAGAACATTTTATCAGTCAGAGCATCGCGTATGGTGCAGGCTCCTTAGATTTGCCAATTCCTAATATATTGCGATTGCATATAGGTGAGATTGCTTCGCCAGCTATCACTGCTAATGACACAATGGTGATAGAAGCTAATATTGACGACCTGAGTCCACAAATTTTTCCATATGTAATGGAAAAATTATTAACGTTAGGCGTATATGATGTTTGGCTAACCCCCATCATTATGAAAAAAAATCGTTGCGCAACAACATTATCCGTATTAGTCAATCGTTCCTTATTTGATCAAGTTATTTCTATCTTATTTAAAGAGACATCAACCATTGGGTTACGTTATTATAAAGTAGAGAGAAAAATGGCTCTACGAGAATTGATAAAGATTACTGTACCTTTGGGACAGGCCCATGTTAAAATAAGTTCCTATGATGGTAAGATATGTAGCATCACTCCTGAATATGAAGATTGCAAGGTATTAGCAATCAAAAATGGCATTGCGTTAAAAAAAGTACAGCAAATCGTGTTGGAAGCAGCACAAAAATATATATAACGAAATATTCCAATTGACCGTTACTTTATAAAAAGGGGAATAAAAATGACTACATATATTAAAAAAAAATGCAATACTGATGATTTAGTACCGGGTATGCAAATAGGTGAAAATGTATTGACTGAAAATGGACAGGTTATGCTACAAGAAGGTGCCATTTTAACGCAGAGTATGATTACGGGATTACAATGTTGGGATATATTTTCAATTATGATTCGAGAGGCAGTAAGCGACGAAACGGATAGCCCTATAGTAGTGGAAGAGACTCCGCTTACTATACCAATATCCAAACAACAACAACAATTCTACGATCAATACAATGCTACAACTGAAAGTACAAAAAAATTATTTGGAAGTATGCGATATTTTAAGGAAGCACCAATTGATGAACTAAAGAATTTAGCGGATAGTGCAGTTCTTTCAATGCTTGAGTCAGTCGGCGTAATCAATCATTTACAAATGGTACGCACGCAAGATGATTATACGTTTCAACATTCTATTAACGTTTCTGTTATCTGCGGAATACTTGGTAAATGGTTAGGCTATTCCGGAAGTGAAATTACAGACTTAGTATTAGCAGGATTATTACATGATATTGGTAAATCGCAAATTCCTTTGGATATTCTAAATAAACCGGATACCTTAACGGCAGAAGAAATGAAGATCATGCAAACACATAGTACGTTAGGCTACAAATTAATCAAAAATAATAAAAAATTATCTTCTGCTGTTATATATGGAGTATTACAACATCATGAACGTATGGATGGCAGTGGGTATCCACTGAGCGTAAAAGCAGATAAATTGCATCCATTTGCCAGAATTGTTGCGATTGCTGATACCTATGATGCTATGAGTTCGGATCGAGTGTATCATCATAAAATTACTCCTTTTGCAGTTGTAGAACAGATGGCTGCCGAAATGTATAATAAACTAGATCCTGATGTATGCACTGTATTTTTGAATAATGTCCGCAATTATTTCATTGGTAATATTGTGAAATTAACGGATGGGCGTAGTGCAGAGGTGGTCTATTTAGGACAATTTATGGGAACACGTCCTACAGTTTGTACGCGAAATGGTGAATTTATTGATTTAGAAAAAAATAAAAATATTGCAATTGTGGAATTAATGAATGCATAATTTTTAATAAATAAAAAAGTATAAATAAATGAAATTTACATAAGAACGACTAAGGATTCGACCGTCGTCTGCGGGCTTGGTCGAAACCAAGTCTTTTCTTATGGAATTAGGAGAGTAAGAAGATATGAAAGCGGTAGTATTATTATCAGGAGGCCTTGATTCAACAGTTTGTATGGCTGTAGCTCATAATGAAGGTTATGAACTTCTTCCTATTAGTTTTAATTATAACCAACGTCATGATCGCGAATTATTAAGTGCGAAACAAATCGGGGAGCATTATAATGTAGCCAACCATATTGTCATTGCTACGAATATGGACGCCATTGGCGGCAGTGCACTAACGGACAAAGAGTTGGCTGTACCATCCGGTCATATGGATTGCCCTAGTATTCCAATCACATATGTTCCTGCCAGAAATTTAATCTTTTTAAGCTATGCACTAGGTTATGCGGAAGTCACTGGGGCTGATAAAATCTTTATTGGGGTAAATGCTCTTGATTATTCAGGCTATCCTGACTGTCGTCCAGAATTTATTGATCGTTTTCAAAGTTTAGCTGACTATAGTACGAAGGCAGGAGTACAAGATCAGAGAAAAATCAAAATTGAAACCCCATTATTACATTTGAGCAAAAAAGATATTGTATTATTAGGGCAAAAATTGCATGCTCCACTTGCGTTAACCACTAGTTGTTATAATGGGGGGCAAGAGGCTTGTGGGAAATGTGATAGTTGTTTGCTACGTTTAAAAGGTTTTGCTGATGCAGGTATTGCCGATCCAATTTTATATACAACTAGGAGTGAATAAAATTTTGAAAGATGTTCAAAATACATCTGATAACCGGGGTATTGCAATTCAAAACGTTGGTATCAGTGATGTATATTTACCATTTTTGATTAAAACGAAAGCCGGTTCTTTTCAGTCTGTATTAGCTAAAATCAATCTTACTGTTGATTTGCCGAAAGAATACAAAGGCACTCATATGAGCAGATTTATAGAAGTTCTAAGTGAATGGAGTCAAAAACCAGTATCTAGCCGTGAAATGTATTTTATTTTAAGTGACACCATTAATAGACTGGATGCCGAATATGCACAGATGGATATTCAGTTTAAATATTTTATTGAAAAAACAGCACCTGTTAGCGGACTAAAAAGCATGCTTGATATTGATTGTTCATTTTCAGGGAAATTAAGAAAAGACGAGCTCTTAGATTTTACGTTAGGTGTAAATGTACCTTTTACTTCATTATGTCCTTGTAGTAAAGAAATTTCTGTTCACGGTGCCCATAACCAACGAGGCTTAATGCGGGTAAAAATTAAGTATCAAGGTGAACAATTTATTTGGATTGAAGATTTAGTAACATTATTAGAAGCGGAGGGGAGTTGTCCTGTATATCCATTACTGAAACGTGAAGATGAAAAATATGTGACAGAATATGCCTACGAAAATGCTAAATTTGTTGAGGATATACTACGCGACTTAGTTTTATCATTGAGGCAACAAGAAAATATTAGTTGGTTTGAAGTACAATGTGAGAATTATGAATCCATACACAATCATAGTGCTTATGCCAGACATGTGGAATTTGTGAAATAAATGTAATTATTTTACATTTATCATAAATTAAGTTATACTTTATTGGTAATAAAAATTGCCATATTTCCTCATACATGCTAGTATAAAATTTCGACATGTATTACCGAGGAGTTGTTTTTGAATGAAACAATTAATTATTAATGCTGATGATTTTGGCTTACATGAAACAGTGAATATTGGAATTATCAAGGGACATACACTAGGCTCCATTACGAGTACAACGATTATGCCAAATGGAAATGCCTTTGAACATGCAGTAGCGTTAGCATCGACTAACAAACAACTCGGAGTTGGCGTACATCTAACCTTAGTAGGAGGCGAAAGTCCCGTATGTAGCCCAGAGCAAGTAAAATCTTTGGTGAATAGTGAGGGACAATTATCTTCGCACTATCCTCAGTTTTTATTACGTTATGTATTAGGAAAGGTACAGCTAGTGGATATCCGCCGCGAACTTATCGCGCAAGTGCAAAAAGCTGTTGACAGTGGATTATCCATTACTCATTTGGATAGCCATCAGCATATGCATATCTTACCTGGCATTATTGATATTACTATCGATATTGCGAAAAAATTTAATATACCCTCTGTGCGCATACCAGCCGAGCCCTATTTTTTTATAGGCGGATATCCCTATTCCGTTGCCCGTTTTGTATCTCGGGCAGGATTAACATTTTTATCTCAACTTGCAAGCCAAAAAATTAAAAAACACAGATTATTTATGCCCGACCATTTTTTTGGTATGCTTGCAGGTGGGAATATGTGTGAAGCATTTTTAACTGCTATTGTAGAGAATCTACCAGATGGTAAATCAGAGATTATGATGCATCCAGGGACGAATAATGATCTCGTAAATAATAGGTATAACTGGAACTTACATGGACAAGAGGAATTGGCTGCCGTAACTAGTGAGCATGTGCGTCAATGTTTAGCTGATAAGAGAATACAATTAATCTCCTTTAGGGATTTGGGATATGACTAAGTTTTATCAGCGCCTCATCTTATTGTTATTATTAGTAGCTGCTATTTCCAGTATTGCTATTTATTTTACAGTAGATATTCACACATTACGCCATTTGAATCGCTTTCAGCCATGGTCCTTAGTTGTCGCACTCATCTTATTAGTTATTGGTCTATACTTTGATGGTCTTCGGTTAATTCATTTGGTCCAGATTGCAAGTGAAAAAATACGATTCATAGAAGCAGTGCATGTTGTTTTTGGCAACTATTTTTTAGCCCTCTTAACGCCTGGAGCTGCTGGTGGCGCAGTGGCGCAAGTTATGTTTTTAAGGCGGGCAGGCATTCCCATCGGTAAAGCCTCTGTTTTGGTAGTAGTGAGAACCTTGGTATCTATATTTTTTCTCTTGCTCTGTTTACCAGTCATCTTCTATTATGATTCTAGTATATTACCAGGAATTTCTGAAAATGTGTTAGCGATTATTTCTGCTGTTATTGTTGTCATTATTGTAGGGGTAATCGGACTATTCCGTACGAGTGTACTGAATTATTTATTAGTTATTTTCACAAAAAGATTTAGTCATAATCGTCGTCGACGAATTTTTTCCATCTATCGCGATGTCCGCGGAGCGGTATTTATGTTGTCATCGGACCCAATCAGTATGTGTAAAGTACTTGGTGAATCCATTATAAGTTTACTCGCTCTATATAGTATTGTACCAGTGCTATTTATAGGTATGGGAATGACGATTCATTGGCCACAGATTATTGGTCGGATGATCATACTCAATATATTATTATACTTTGCACCTACACCTGGTGGATCGGGCATTGCCGAGGGTGGCTTCATATTTTTGTTTAGTTGTTTTTTGCCATCAGGTACAGTGGGAGTTGTAGCTGTAGTCTGGCGTATTATAGTCGAATATTTGCCGTTTATTGTTGGACTGTACTTTACAATTAAAGTATTCGGTCAGAGTATTTGGGCTAAAAATATATAAATAGGAG
>CAXYVG010000060.1:0-23256 GCA_964292325.1 uncultured bacterium
GGGACAAATTAAATATTACATTTTCTACAATTTCTTTTAACTTAACAGCAGTCCCTTTACCCGAAGTGCATACTGTGATAATTACTTTGTTGCTAAATTTTTTTTCCTCATTAAATTCACTATTATATCCTCGAAAAGCTCTAAGGGAATTATAAATGTCCTCTAATTCCATATCAAAAATATTTGATTTTCTCGCCGCTTCAAGCACTAACGGCGTGGAAACCATATCAATGGTCTTGACTCTAACTCCTGTCTTTTCAATAATAGTAGCTTCAAAGTTAAACAAAGATCCCATATCGACAAGCAATAGTACACCTTTCCCTTTATTGATACTTTTAACCCGTTCAATAATAACTTCTAATATTTCTTTAGGACTAATATCTAGTGGCATATCAACTGCACCTACAGCGGAAACATCTCCTAATAAATCTCGTACAACGCTAACCATACTACTAGCAGTGCTATTCCCATGAGCCGCCACAATAATTCCAACCTGTTCTTGTGTTTCCTCTTCAACTGATTTTAATAAAATAGCGATGTAGGTAATCTCTACCTCTGGTACTTCAATGTTAAAAGTTTGACTCATAATCTTCGTTATTTTCAAAGCAACTTTATATTCATTATCATCTTCTTGTATGGAGTTGTATGTATATGTATTGGTGTCGTATTTTTTATCTTTTATTCTTTTAAAAAAGGCACTTAAATGAAAACTCAGTGCATAAACAAAACGGTCACTATATATTCTTGTTAAATCATTTTCTGCCAAATCCTTCATTGCTTCCGCGAATTTTAAAATTTGCTTATCTATTATTTTTGAAAGTCGCTCTTTATACTCTTTATTTTTGCTATAAAATATTTTAAAATTGACATTTAAATCAGTAATAATAAATTTATTGATATCATTATTATCCATTCCTTCTTCTTTCAATAGGCTTATTTTATCTTCCATAAGCTTATATAAATTAAAAGGTAGTTTCTCCGAATCGTCCATAGTTACGTTATAGCCATCAGGACTTATTAATAACGGATCTTCTAAAATATTACTGACTTCTTTAAAATCCTTATAATCTCTACCAAATTCAAATAATCCGCTTTTTATTTCCGAAGAAAGCATTTTAAAATCTAATTCTAGGTGTTCTTTTCCGTTATTTATAGTACTTAAAAAGGCTTTAGCACAGGTAAGCTGAATATTGGATTTAAGTTGGCCAATATTTCCATAGGACACACTACCAATTAACGCCTTTACTACTTCAGTCGATATTTTTATACTTTTATTCACGCGGTGTGCCTCATTAACAAATAAATATTTGATAATATCTATTTTTTCTTCAACACTCCGTTCTTGTAGTGGTGGAAGACTTATAATGATTGGTATACGCCTCATAAATGTTTTAAGCATATGTGAACTAGGGTCCTCGGTCGTAGCTCCGATAATCAAGATGTTGGCTTTGCGCTTTCTTTCTCTCTCCCCCAACTTGTTGTAAGTACCCGTATCCATGAAGTAAAATATCATTTCTTGCCCTTCTGGTGGCAAGCGATGTATTTCATCTAAAAATAGGATTCCTCCGTGTGCTTTTTCCACTAGTCCTTCTTCCTCATGATCAGCCCCTGTAAAAGCACCTTTTATATATCCAAAAATATGGGCTAACAATAATTGAGGATTATTATAATAATCTGCACAGTTAAAAATGATAAATGGTGATTTTTTAGTAAATCTCTTTATAGATATCCCATAATTATACATCATTTTTGCAAATAAACTTTTCCCTACACCTGTCTGTCCAAAAATTAGTGTATGTAGTCCCACAGGTGGATATATAATTGCTGCTTTTGCCTGTTCGACGTGATTCTTTAAACCTTTTTCTGCCCCGAACAAATTTTGAAAAGGATCTTCGCTTTCTCCAGTAAACAATAGCTCCTGAATACTTGCTGCTTCGATCGACTTCTCTTTGAGTTCAATATTTAGCATTTTTTCCACATTAGCTTTATGTAGAAATTTTACAGGCCTACCCTTTATTTTTATGATTTTATCCAATCTCAATAATTCATTCAGTTCTTTACTAACATTATTCCGTAATATATTTAGTTGTTCAGATATTTCACCTGTTTCAAAACCCTTGTCATTTAATAGTTCTTCCATCGATAATTTCTGTGTATGTTCATCTAAATAGCAATAAATTTTTTCAATTCGTTTCATTTTAAACTCAACTTTCCAATATAAATTTTCAAAGTGAAACTCTACATCTAAAACGGCAAGTCAAGACTCATTAAATCAAGCTTATTATCGCTTGCCACCTTTCTAATTTCTAACTCGATTCCTCTCTCATGTAACTTCCTGAAAGATTCTACATCCTGTTTATCAACGGATACAGCACCCGTAATGAGAACTTTTCCATGTTTATAACACATGCCACCAATATTTACAGATGTAATATTAACCCCCTCTTCGACCATTCGTAGCACATCCGTTGGATTTTCAAATAAAAATAATGTTTTGAAATCATCATATTTAGGATTTTTATATACTTCAATTGCCTTATTAATCGGCAAAACATAGGATTTTATCCCTGGAGGCGTCACTTGTAATAATAAGGTCTTTCTTAATGGATCAACCGCCGCTTCATCACTACAAGCAATAATTCGATTACATCCTACTGCCTTTACCCACACAGTGGCTACCTGCCCATGAATTAGTCGATCATCAATCCTAATTAAGCAAATTTTCATATCCTATCTCTCCTCGTAATAGCAGTATCACTTTAAAAGGTATGTATTGATTGCATATGCCACACCGTCTTCATCATTCGATGTGGTAATAGTATCCGCATAGTACTTCACTGCATCAGGTGCATTCCCCATTGCAATCCCTAGCCCCGCATATTCGATCATATTTATATCATTATAATTATCTCCTATCACCATCAGTGCAGTCCTATCTACGTTGTATTTTTCCAGTAAAACTGCAATGGCTAATGTTTTAGACGAATTTTTCGGCATTATTTCTAAATATGTCGGTTTGGAGAGATAAATGTTTAAATCCTCATGGAATGTATTGATTAATTCATTTTTTAAAGATACGATTTCCTCTTCGTTACCTATACATAAAATCTTATTGCACCCTTCATCTCTCCATTCTACAAATAATTTTTGATAATCGCAAATAGAGGCAGTAAGATTGGTTATGACTTCTTCTTGTTCAATCCATTTATCTTGCCCCTCACTATACCATTCATCGTCTTTATATAAGCTTATACATATCTTATATTTTTTCACAATGGAATACAATTTTTTTATATAAGAAACTTCAATATAATTATTAAGTAAGATATTGTGATGATGATCAATTATTAAAGCACCGCTATAACAAATAATAGGTGTATCAATTTCTAATTGCTTTGCTAGAAAAAAAATCCCTTGGGGCATTCTTGCAGATACTAGTATAACAGGTAGATTTTGCTCTTTTGTTACTTTAGAAATCGCTATTTTTGTTTGTTCAGTAATTTGGTGCTGGGAGTTCAAAAGAGTTCCATCTATATCTAAACATAACATTTTATACTTATTCATATAAAATTCTCCTTCTATTAATTGTCATCCTAGACCATTCAAATCCTCATGATCTATGATACAAAGTAAGTCTTTGCTATGTAAAACGTGCTAAAGAATTACTCATATATCTAATGATCCGTGAAGCGTACCGTTATCACTTAACCTCTGCTCCAAAAACAACCAAACATACGATTCTTTAGCACGTCATATAAGATATGATACTACGACTACTTGCACTTTACAGAAAACGTTACTGGAAATATTTTAATTATTTAAGTAAACCACATGCATATCCAATGATTCCCACTGCAAAGAGTCCGAAGATAATCCCGATTGCATTGACCTTCTTTTTTAATAAATACATACATAAGAAAGTTAAACCTAGTGGTAACATACCTGGCATTAACTGGTCTAAGATCGTTTGTACAGTAGTAACTACTACCTTTCCATCTGCTCCTGTAATTGTTGAAACAACCAATGGTACATTCATACTGGTCCACTTCGAAACTAAACAACCCATTACGAATAAGCCTAATATGGATGCTCCCTCAGTCAATTTTTGTAATCGATTCCCTGACATATCAGAAACAATACCTGTCCCTGTTGTATAACCATATTGTAATCCATAATATTTGGTCGCTAATCTTATGATATTAAATGATAGGAAAAACAAGATGGGTCCTAATAGGCTACCAGTCAATGCAATCGATGCCCCTAACGCTGCAGTAACAGGTCTAATCGTTCCCCAAAATATAGGATCGCCTACACCAGCGAGTGGTCCCATAAGACCAACCTTAACACCACTAATGGAAGCATCATCAATCGGAGCGCCATTCGCTCTTTGTTCTTCCATAGCTGCTGTGATACCCATAATCGGGGCAGCAATAAATGGTTGTGTATTGAAAAATTCCAAATGTCGTTTCAAAGCTTTTTTTAGATCTTCACCTTGATACAATCGTTTTAATGCAGGAATCATCGTAACACAAAAACCCATGGATTGCATTCTTTCAAAGTTAAATGATGCTAACAGAAAGTTAGAACGAATAAACATATTAAAAAGATCCGATTTGGTTAATTTCTTTTCATTCATTTTTGCATCCCCCTTTATAGATCTAATTCATCAACGGTTGTCGTTGACTGATGATATTTCGGATTGAGTTGAATATAAAGAATTGCGAGTACTACACCAACCACACCAAAAGCAACAAGATTTAAGTTAGTAAATGCAGCCACTACGAAGCCTAAGAAGAAAAATGGCATTAAATATTTGGCTTCCATCATGTTAATAACCATTGCATAACCAACAACTACGATAAATCCGCCGGCAATTTGCAAACCTCTAGTAATTACATCTGGAATGGATGCTAACAATACATTCACTGTATCTGTGCCAGCGATAGCAGCAACTAGTGCTGTTGGGATAGCAACACGTAATGCTTGTAATGACCAAGCAAGAAAATGGCACATTTCAATTCCGCGGCAATTCCCTTCATCTGCATATTTATCGGCAAGATGTTGAAAAAAAGTAGTAGCTGAACGAACAAAGATAGTAAGTACTTGACCAGCTGCTGCAATTGGTATGGCTACAGCAATCCCAGCACCAATCGATTGTTTACCTACGATTACCAGTATGGCAGCAATTACACTCGCTAGAGCTGAATCAGGAGCCATCGAAGCACCAACGTTCATCCAACCTAATGCCATAAGTTCTAGTGTACCACCTAGAATAACACCTGTTGTAGTATCCCCTAAAACAATCCCTACAAGTGTACATGCGATTAGCGGTCTGTGACCTTGTCCTTCATCAACTACACTTTCCATCCCTGCGATTGCCGCAATAATTATTAGTAAAATCATTTGCAACTCACTCATTGCTATCCCCCCATTTTTTTAATTGCCTATTCTAGAACACATTGCTCTATATTTAAAAGGGTAAATCCAGACTCATTAAGTTAACTTTACTGTCACGTGCTACTTTTCTTATTTCTAACTCAATACCTTTTTCATCCAATTTTCTGAAAGCATCTACATCTATTTTATCAACTGCAACGGCTCCAGTGATTAGAACTTTTCCTTCTTTATAGCACATTCCACCAACGTTTACAGATTTAATATCTACGCCACCTTCTACCAATCTGACAACATCCGTTGGATTTGTACATAAAAACAGTGTTTTAAAATCACTATATTTGGGGTTTTTATAAGCTTCGATAACCTTATCAATCGGTAGAACATAGGCTTTTATCCCTGGTGGTGTTACTTGCAATAATAAAGTTTTTCTTAATTTATCGCCAGCAACTTCATCGCTGCACGCAATAATTTTATTACAACCCGATTCCTTTACCCAAACCGTGGCCACCTGTCCATGTATTAAACGATCATCAATTCTAGTTAAACAAATTTGCATATTATAACTCCTCCTCAACCACAGTATCACAATTCGCACTGAAACTTTTTACAGCATCACGTCCTGCCTCAAGCGAAGCACTCACTAACTCAGGTACACTTGAACAGCTACTTTTCATATAAATTTCTAATAACATTGGTAAATTTACTCCTGCTACAATATCCATATTCTCGTTGTTCCCAACAATTCGACTGGCGGCATTATATGGACTTCCACCAAATAAATCAACAATGAAAAGAATTCCATCTTTTTGTCCCAATTCTTCTATCGCTTTCCGATACTTTATAACAAGTCCATCTGCGCTTTCACCTGGCTGAAAAGTTATGCTCTTTACATCATCTTGTTTTCCAAATATCATTTCAGAGGCTTTTACTAATTCTTCTGAAAAATTTCCATGTGTACATACGATTAGGCCTACCATAATTATCACCTCCATTATATCTTCTTGCTTTATTGTATTGCATATTTCATGCCAAGTTTTGTATCAAACCGTAATTTCATCTCACTAATGTGTCTTTTATATACTAGAAAATATATTAACTATCCACAAATGTAATGATTTTCCCCACTTCCCCCCCTTCTCCCACAGACTAATATTTTTTTCCAATACTCATCTCTCTTGGTATAATTCTGAAATATGGAACAAAAACTGATATTTCAAATAATTAATTTTATTATTCTCTGCTTAATACTACTTTTTAGAATAAAAATTGATACTTAATACACTTTTTTAATACACTAGTAACTTAATCATCACGATATTGATACATTAAAATTGAAACTTCAAAAACGAACGTTTTGCATCATCCATCTCGGTGATTTTTAATACTTCCATATTTTCCGGTATAATAAAATCCTCCAAACAAGCCGGAATCAATAACCGTGTCTCCAGCACCTACTACTATGACATTCCACTACAATTCTTAAAAACAGACGCATTTGTTTATGAAGAGTACCGAATGACACTGAGAAATGAGAAACTATATTTTATCTTTTCTGATGTATAAGTCTAATTGATGAACAGCCACTGCGCCACCCCATAAAAAAATTTTACCAAAAGACATTACAATATCCTCCTAATTTTAAATTAAGATATAAGCACAAAAAGGTGCTCTACGCATTGCGTAAAGCACCTTTTAGTCGAAACATATTTACAAATATTAAACCTGGAACTGACTGACCGCTACCTGGAGATCATGAGCCAACTTGGCAAGACTCTGACTAGCCGACGCAATTTCTTCCATTGTGGCTGATTGCTCCTCAGTCGCACTCGATACTGTCTGTACTTCACCAGATGCGCTTTTAATCAATTCATCGATCTGTTTTACCGATCCAGCAATTTGTTGACTACCGATTGCCATCTGATCGATGGCAGTCGATATTTTCTGCATTTGCCCAGATTCTTGCGATACTAACGCTGAAATTTCCTGGAATATATTCCTAGAATCATTAACAACTTCTGCACCCAATTTAACTTCACGAGTACCATTATTCATGGCGACTACGGCTTTATCTGTATCACCCTGGATTTCATTAATCAGTATCGCAATTTGCTTAGCAGCTCCCTGAGACTGCTCGGCCAATTTGCGCACTTCTTCAGCTACTACAGCAAAACCACGTCCCTGTTCACCTGCACGCGCGGCTTCGATAGCAGCATTTAAAGCCAGCAAATTAGTCTGCCCCGCAATGCCAGAAATCGCATCTACAATCTGACCAATTTCTTTAGATCGTCCACCTAGCTTAGCCACTACCTGAGCTGAGGCGGTAACTGTCTGTTCAATTTGAGACATTTGTTGTATCGCTTTATCCACTGATTTATTGCCTTCGTTTGCTTTATCAGTTGCCCGAGCCGATTGCTCAACAACTCCGCTGGCATTAGTAGCAACGTGCTGAATACTGACTGACATTTGTTCCATCACCGCAGAGGTTTGGGACGATGCAGACAGTTGCTCGTCCAAACCTTTTGCCACATCGCTAATTGAAATTGCAACCTGATTGGCGGCTTGAGCCGACTGATCAGAACCAGCTGTCAGTTGTTGAGAGGCTGCAGCCATCTGCTCTGATGAATGGCTAATTTTCACTACCATAGCACTGATACCTTTGACCATTTCATTGATAGCACAACCAATATCACCAAACTCATCCCGCTTTGTAACAGGAATAGATTCCCTTAGGTCGCCCTTGGCATATCTCTTGGTAAAATCAAGAATGATGAGCAAGGATTTATTTATGTAACGAGGAATCACAATCGTCATAGCGCCTGCTATCAGCATTGCTACAATGCCAAGAGCGACCGAAACGAATATAATCTTTTGCACTAATCCTAAAATAGCTGCCATTCGATTATTGACAACTTGAGTATTTTCCTCAACTAACGCCCTGCTCCCCTTCATGATACCTTGAGCAAAAGGCACAAATTTTTTACCACTTTCAACAGACTGTGGAAGTAACGCTTCTGCTCGCTCTCGATTTCCTGCCTTCTGTTCACGACAGAACTCACCAACAATGGGTACAAATTCATTTGTGATACCATTTAAATACGCATTTGTATCGCTAATTACTTGATCGATTACAGCACGGTTATCCGCATCAGTTACCTCTACGATTTGTTTTTCGATTTCGAGAGATGCCTGTACTTTATTCTTGAAGTTGGCTAACATTGTTTCACTGCTATATGCGACAGCCCCCCGCGCTTCACCAACTGCACCCGTAAATTCATTCTCTACTTTTAAAGATAAGGTCAATCTTGTTGTAGCCCTCTGTAGCTCGATTACTTGATCTTTAATTCCGCCAACGGAATAATAAGAAATGCCACTTAATAATAAAATCAAAAACGTCATTACCATAAAACCAAAGGTAATTTGAGTGCCAACTTTCATATTGCTACCCATTATTTATCGCTCCCCCTTGCATGTTTATTTTTTTCACAAATAATTCCATTATTTTTCAGAATTCCTCTCCGTTCTCATATCCCGAACGATACTAAAATTATCATTTATTTATCAATCCACCTTATCTCGAACTAACCACCATAAACAAGAATATGAATACATATAATATATTTACCACATAAATACAAAATTCCTGCCAAATTCTATAAAAGTTCTGCATTTTTTGTAAAATTGTAAATATTACTGTTCCAATTAGAAATTTTACGCGACTCTCCCCCCCCCTTTGTTTTAGCATCTTTTTTATTACATGATACTTTTATAACTTTACAAAAAGCAAAAAGCATCACCCCTGCATTCTACAAGGATTGATGCTTTTTTTCGCTGGTACATGGTAAATTCTCTTGTTTTTTATTTATCCAAAAGTTTATCATGGTTTATTCACAATTTTCCTATATTACAGATATCAACCCTATCACGTCCACCATAAGCAGTCCCAATCTGCGCTTCCATGTTTTGCATCGTTTGCTGGATTTTTTTCTGATAAAATGCCGTCAAACCAAGCATACGGGGGTCTGTAAGAAAATCAACCTTATTAGCCTCTATTTGATTCTTTCCTGTCTCATTCAACTGATCCGATTTTTCAGCAGAATTCTCCTTATCGCCCGTAGCTTTTTTATCTTTATCTTTATTCTTATCCTCGTGGACAGAAGTCGTACCAACCAAAACCTTCATGTCTTTCCCAATGACTATATACGTGTATTGTATATCTCCCTCAACTACAGTAATATATTTCCACCCTCCCGAACTGCTATTATCCTCCGACATCGACCCTCTTTCACTTCGCCCACACACAATCTGATTTTTCGTCAGTAAAGAACTACTAGATATATCCATTTTATTCATCTCCCCTATGAAATTGGTACTGAAAAGTGATATGTACCTTTGATTCAACTGATATGATAAATGTGACATGTATTATACTAATCTTTTATAATTATCGTATAATTTTGGAAATAACTTTACTCTTTTACTGAAAAATTTAAAATTTTCTACTTTCTAGATGATTAGATATCATTTAACAATCTCGATTAATGTAGATCTTTTTTTAGCAGTTCCTGGATCACTTTTGCTATTTTTTTTGCTGCTTGTATTGGTGGCTGTTCTTTGGGATATTTTCTACCACCTACGATCCAGCCATCTTTTGTCATAACAGTTTCTGGCTTTTTCTTATCGTCTGTCATAAAACCATCCCTTCCTAAGTATTACTTTTCATGATTGATCTTTTCAATTGCTTTCACCAATAAGGTTAAAATATAGTTTGTACTTGTATCTATACCAAGTTTTGCTCCTTCACGTACAATGGCCCCATTAATATCATCGATTTCAGTAAGTCGGTGCTTAGATAAATCTTGTAGCATCGAAGATTTGTTCTTAGCAGTTGCTTTTGCTACAGCTAGAACTTGAGCTACTGGCTCATCATAAGGCAAACAAATACCTAGAGACTGTGCCACATGAACGGCTTCAAGGACAGCCTTTTCTAACAGTTCATTGGTTTCAGCATAGCTTGCAAGCTGTCCATTTTCCAGACCTGTAATACCAGTAAGGGCGTTAATACCAACATTGATGACAAGCTTCCCCCAAATAAGTGAAGTAACATTTTCATTCACCATGGTCAAAATTCCTGCCTTGGACAACGTAGCAGCAAGCTGATAAAGGCGTGGACTGACGTCTCCAGATAAATTGCCGATATGAGTATCCCCTGCTCCACCATGCATGATTCGTCCATGACTCAGTAGCGTGGCTCCTTGCGCTGTAGTACCAACAATAATTCGCTCCGTACCAAGAACATCAGCTAGTTTTTCAGCATTACCATAACCATTTTGCAAAGTAAGTACCATAGTATCTGGTGTTAACAAACCAAGTGCTGTTTTGGCAACTACGCTGGTAGCTATCGATTTGACAAATATAATAATCAGATCAACTAAGCCAACGTCTTGCGGCTTAGTTGTAGCATTAGGTCTGGCATTCAAATCGCCATTTTCCGAACAAATCACTACACCCTTCTCACGAATCGTATGGATTTGATCATCACAAATATCAAGTAGCCAAACCTCTTCTCCAGCTAACGTCAGTAATCCGCCGAATAAGCTACCCATAGCACCAGCACCAATAATTGCGATTTTCACAACAATTCCTCCCGGCCAATAAAGTCTTTAATAAACATCCTCTTTTTTCTTACCATCATAGGAATCAGAAAGTGCGTTTCCATTAATCGGAAACGCACTTTTCTCTTTTGAACATAAAGGTGTAACTTGGCAATCATTCCTGCCTATAGTGAGTAAGAAAGTCTTTTAATCTTGTACATGCATATTTCAACTGATCCATATCCGCCAGATACACAACTCGGAAATGATCGGGTTGCTCCCAATGAAAGCCACCACCGTGAGTAAGCAATATTTTCTTTTCTTTTAAGAAATCTAAGACGAATTTTTCATCATCTATAATCTTATATTTTTCAGTATCAATTTTAGGAAATATATAAAAAGCAGCTTTCGGTTTTACAGCACTAATCCCTGGAATATCATTTAAAGCTTTATATATATATTCCCGTTGTTCATATACCCTTCCGCCTGGAAGCAATAACGCATCAGAGCTTTGCGTGCCACCGAGTGATGTCTGAATAATGGACTGAGCTGGTACATTAGAACAAAGTCTCATCGTTGATAACAAATTAAGCCCTTCAATATAACCTTTTGCTCTCGATTTATCACCACTTAAGGACATCCAACCACAACGATAACCAGCCACACGATGCGACTTGGAAAGTCCATTAAAATTTACCACCATTAAATCTGGCGCTAGAGAACCAATCGCTACATGTTTAAGTCCGTCTAAAACAAGTCTGTCATAGATTTCATCCGCAAAAATAATTAGCCCATTCTGTCTCGCTACTTCTACAATCTCTTCTAATACTTCTTTTGGATATAATGCCCCAGTAGGATTATTAGGATTAATTACAACAATCCCTTTCGTATTCGATGTAATTTTACTCTTGATATCATCTATATCTGGATACCATTCTGCCTGTTCATCACAAAGATAATGAACCGCCGTTCCTCCGGCCAATGTAACGGATGCTGTCCATAAAGGATAATCCGGTGACGGCACTAATATTTCATCACCATGATTGAGTAATCCCTGCATGGACATGGTAATCAACTCACTTACACCATTACCGGTATAAACGTCATTGACTCCTACATTCGGAATATTCTTCAGCTGGCAATACTGCATGATTGCCTTTCTTGCCGAAAAAAGACCTTTAGAATCAGAATATCCCTCTGAATCTCTGAGATTGAAAATCATATCCTGTACAATTTCCTCAGGTGCCATAAATTTAAAAGGAGCAGGGTTTCCAATATTAAGTTTCAGAATATCTGCCCCCTGTGCAATCATACGATTTGCCTCATCCATAACCGGGCCTCTTATATCATAACAAACACGATCTAGTTTTGTCGATTTCTCAAATTTTTCCATTTTATCTCCTTTATCTATCTACTATTTAAAATTATACAAACCATTTCCATATTCTGATTGTGAGCTATACAAGTCACAATTAATACTATACATTGCCTAATGAATTATCTTTTCTATCATACTGAGCAGAAAATCATATAATGTAAGATCGTTCACTATAATCTAGCAATGCGACTTAATGCATAGAAATATTGTACCATATATAGACTTTTAGCAACATCCCTGATGGCTCGTATATCTTTATTATATAATACAAAAAAACTCCTGCCAAACTACTTTAGGCAGGAGTTTTTTTATTTCATGATCGCCATATCAAACGTACGACTGACCCGTTACAAAATGTATCCTCATTTTGTATATACCTTGTCGAATATATATTCGACCGCTTCATTTCCCGTTAATTCTTAATTTTGTCATCTTTCTATACTATATCTGAAACTTTCCAATAGCTCCTTGCAGACTCTGTGCCATTTGGGCAAGACTCTGACTAGCTACAGCGATTTCTTGCATGGATGCCGATTGTTCCTCTGTAGCCGCCGAAACGTTCTGCGCTTCCCCTGCCGCATTTTTACTGAATTTATCAATTTCTTGAACAGAAGATACAATTTGTTGACTGCCACTTGCCATATGCTGAATAGCAGTTGAAATATCCTTGATTTGCGCAGATACTTGCATTATTAAATCAGTTATTTCTCCAAAGGCATGACCTGCGGCAGTAACAACCTCTGTCCCACTATTCACTTCACTCGTACCTTGGCTCATAGCCACAATAGATTGCTCTGTATCCCCTTGGATTTCAGAAATCAACGCCGCTATCTGTTTGGCTGCCTCTTGTGATTGTTCTGCAAGTTTGCGAACTTCTTCCGCTACTACTGCAAAGCCTCGCCCTTGCTCACCAGCTCTTGCTGCTTCAATAGCAGCATTGAGGGCTAATAGGTTTGTCTGCCCGGCTATCCCCGATATAGTATCTACAATCTGCCCAATTTCCGTAGATCTAGCACCTAGCTTAGCAACTACTTGGGCGGATTTATTGACTGTATGTTCAATCCTCATCATTTGGTTGATAGCCTGTTCTACAGACTTGCTACCTTCTTTTGCTTTTTCAGCAGCCTGAACCGACTTCACAGACACGAGATTACTATTAGTCGCTACTTGCTGAATATCCACTGACATTTGCTCAACTACAGCAGATGTTTGATCGATAGCATTGACTTGTTTCTCTGCACCGAGTGCTACCTCAGCAATTGATGCCGCTACCTGATTTGCCACCTGTGCCGATTGATCAGCACCGGCCGTTAGTTGCTCTGAAGATGCTGCCACCTGTTCAGCAGACTCATTGATCTGTTTCATCAGTATACGTAGACCGCCTCGCATATTCGATAAAACGTCTCCCAAATGTCCCACTTCATCCTTCGTAATAAAGTGACGTGGTTTATCACGAAAATCGCCGCTAGCTAATTCACTAACCGTTATTACCATATCTTTTATCGGGTTTGTTATAATCCTGGCAATCATCCAAGCACACAGAATAAACAGAACAATTGCCATCATTAAAATTCCTATCATTAACATCTTAGATTTTTCAAAATCACCTTGATTTTGATCATTTTTCTCTTTGGCTTTTTTCATACTATAATCCGCAAGCTCTTGCGTATATTTTTGGAATGCATCCATACGAGGCACAACCGTCTGCGCATATAATACGTAAATTTCTTCAGCATTTTTATTGCTTTGCAGAGATAAATTGATTATTTTATCTCTGTTCTCTCCATAGTTTTTTAGTTCCTCACGTAATTTTTTAAGTGTTTCAACCTCAAATGGATCTAACTCCGCCTTTTCATATTCCTTTAAATCACTGGCAAATTCGATTTTCCGTTTTTCCAGATCATCTTTCACTTCTTTAATACGTTTACTATCTTTAGCAAGTATAAGTTCTAACATATCAACTTGAAAATGTCTCGATTGCGCTTCACTATTATTTAAAAATTGCACTGGCAACAAGTTATTTTTATACATTCCTGTCAAGTTTTCATTAGATTTATATACATAATAATAACCCGTATACCCCACAACGGATAAGAATATAACCGCCAAAATAATTAAAGCACCTAATTTATACATTATTTTCATATTAGCAAACCACTTCATCTACATCTACTCCTCATTACCACTTCTATCCTCTCTAAACTCGATACGCTAGCTCAATCAAGGATTTTTCCTTACATATTATAATTACAATTTAGTGACCTTCGATAATCCTATTTTCGATAAACGACGCACATTAACCTTTTTTCGACATTACTTTTTAACGAAAATTTAACTTAAAGACGAAATATCTCTACTCATTTGGGAATACAAGGAACCCGTCTCGCCCATAAAAAAATCCTGCAAAAATTCATAACAGAATTCTTACAGGATTTTTTATTATTACCAACGATATAATTAATGTCTATTTTACATGGATCATGCAAATTCTTCATCGTATTCTTTTTCATTCATAGCACCTTGTTTATTATTCATAATGTGATAGCCATAAATTACGGCAAATGTTAACAAAAATAAAATAGAAATCCGATACATCATCGCATAATTAGTATGTGTAGCAATTAACCCTAACACTACAGCACCAATTGCATATCCTAAATCCAAAGAAGATAAAAATGTTCCATTGGCAGCACCCTTACGTTCCGCAGGTGCTCGTTGAATGGCCCATGCTTGCAACGAAGGATGAGCCGCTCCATATCCTAAGCCATAGCATAATGATGCTACAATTAAAGAGTACATTGAGGTCGCATAGGATAATAGACCAAGACCCACGATCATAAATAATACTCCTGGTATTATCACAAACGCATGCCCCTTGCGGTCAAATAATTTTCCAGCAAATGGACGACTAATTAAAATCATTACAACATGACCAACAAAATAGATCCCGACATTTTCAATACCCGTTTCCTGCCCAAAGAGCATGATAAAGCTCATAATTCCGCCAAAAGTAATCGAATGCAAAAAGCACAAAAAAGCAGGTAACAATGCACTTTTCTCAAATAAATCACTCCAACTGAAGCCTTTTTTAACGTGATTGGCTTTCGATATTTTTTTAACAGAGTCAATGGATATACCTTGCGTCAACAACATTCCACCAACCACTAATAGTGTAGAAATCAGTAAAATGACATCAAAATTATAACGCTTCATAGCCTCAATTCCTAATACCGTAGCAAAAGATGTTCCAAGAATAATGGATAATGCAAAATATCCTGTTCCTTCCCCCCGGCGCTTAGGAGAGACAATATCAGACATAATCGTTGCTAGCACCGTTGACGTCATCCCCCAACCAATTCCCTGGCAAAAGCGTAGCACTAAAATAATGGCAATTCCTGAAGCTACAAAATAAGAACAATTAAAAATAATAAGGATACACATGCCTGCGATAAGCAACGGTCTTCGTCCTAAAGTATCTGCAGCATTACCACTTATCGAACGCACAATAAGAGCAGAAATGGAAACAACAGCAAAAGGTAGACTAGCCTGTAGATCATTTCCTCCAATTTGTTTAATATAGAGTGGAAAAGTGGGAATCAACATTAAAATTCCTTGATATACAAAAAAATTCCCACATAGGAGTAACAAAAAACTTTTTGACCATAATGTTGTAGTACTGACATTTTCAACTTTTTTTGCTTGCATCATATAACCTCCATTTATATTACTACTTTCTCATTACTAGAATCTATATAGTAACATCCCTTTCATATTGCTGTGCATTTTGAAAAATAATTTGTAACAACATCGTAAGTTGCTGTTGGTTCTCCTCAGATAGATTAGTTAAAATACTATTTCGATGTTGCCCAATGATTTCACTCCACGTCGAATATTGCTCCACAGCCTTTTCTGTCAGGGTCACTTTTTTCTCTCTTCTATCATCACCTGCAATCCTTATAATGAATCCCTTTTGTTCCAACTTGACTAAGCTTTTAGATACTGCAGGCGGCTCAATATTCAAATAAACTGCTAGCGCTCCTTGCGTCATGGATCCTCTCTCGTATAGCGTCACAATAATGGACCACTCAGAGTGATAGATTCCATGAGACTCTAATCTTTTATTTACACCCTTGGAAATAATACGGACTGTTTGAAAAAGCTGATGCAATAGCAATTCCGAGTTTTTCATACGTTCATCTTCTTTCGCTCAATTAGTTAACTAGTTAAGTATTATTTAATAATATACACTTATAATGCATTTGTCAATCAAACAGAGGGCATGTGTAAAAGTACTTATAAAAAATCAGCTAAACTACCATAATAACTAAAATAATCGATGGGAGATAGTATTATGGAAAATTGGGATTTTTATTTAGTCTATCAACGAGTCATATATATGATTCTACATTATTGTTCCTTATGGGCAATACTAACTTGCATAATCGCATCTGGTATTTCATGGCGCCTTTTCACACTATTAAGCGCGCAAAACTCAAATGCCGATGATGCATATCTTGCCTGGTGGACAACAGCATTCTGGGGTAGCGCATCCATATTGTTTTTCCTTGTTGGCCTTATATTCGCCTAGCTAATCATGCTCACCAACGCCTCTAATATTCACATGAACTGAAACGATCAAAGGGATAGCGGATTTATTCTACTTTGCATTGTTGATCACTGCCTTTCTTCCACCAGACTAAAAATAATAGTATAGGAATGATAGCAAAAGAAAAAAACAAGACAATAAACATACTAAAATGCTGAAATACCATCTGTCGCTCTGGAGTATCAACAAAACTGCTAATAAAAAAAATCAGTGGAAAAAAGACTAAAATAAATATGCGGTGATCATTGTATTTTAAATATTTCCGACAACCTTCTGCTAAAGTAAAATAACTTAGAACCATAGATATATACGTTACTGGTATAAAAAACATAATCATATAGTTTTCCAACCGCTCAATAAAGGTTCCCGGCAGCTCTACACTTTTCATTGCGTAAATTACTGGATATTGAACACTTGCACCAGTCTTCGCAGTGACAGCGCCGATGAACACTATGTCACCCAAGACATATATTGTACTAATAGCCAAAAATCCCCATCCGACAGTTCGAGTAAAACTAACTTTTCCGCGGCTTGCTAATGGCAAGAATACCAGCAATGACTCATACCCGGGATAATATTCTGTATGATCGGCAACCCCCTGCAATATTCCGATAAAGTTATCTGGCCAAAGGGGCAACAAATTCAATGGCTCAAAATTGAGAAAAATAAGACTATAAAACAAAAAAAGCATAGGCACTGCAAAAACTAAAATCTGAATTACGCGCAGAATAGTTCCCCAATTCTGCATGACACAGTAAACCACAGCGATCAATAGAACAATAATTAAAAACTCATGCGGCGTACGGTCGAACAGAAATATAGAACTCAATGTAGTAAGCGCTATTGTGCAATTGATGATATTAACCAGCAGCACTGCTATGAAAACAAGAAAAATAATAGCCCCAAACTTTTTACCAACCAAACGAGGAATATATTCACCAATTGTTTCTTCTGGAAACTGCTCGGCAAGACGAATCATTAAATAGGCTGCGGAATAAAAAAGCAATCCGGCCAGCGCCGAGCTCAGCCATGCGAATTGTTGCGAATGACTTAACATATACGTTGATGCGGGGAGAAGCCGGGCGGTAAGTAAACCAGCTGTGGCAGCTATCCCCAATTGCCATGGTGACATTTTCCCTTTTGTCTCAAGATTCGCCATTACTCCTCACCACCTATTCTAGTTCCATCTTTAGGATCAAGTCTTTGGCATGGGATTAATCCCTTAGAGATTACTTGATTTGTTATTTTTTATGGGGTTGCTTTAAGGTTACATTCCTTGTTGGCCTTATATTCGCCTAGCTAATCATGCTCACCAACTCCTCTAATATTCACATTAACTGAAACGATCAAAGGGATAGTTGGATAAATTTCCTCCCAACGATCCTTAATTTTTTTCCATTCGAAGGGATGATACCCTTTTAATCTGGCCTTAGCGTTGGGAATATCAACACCTAGCTTCTGTTGAAACGCCCAGTAATCCTGAGCGTTTTGTGAAACTTCTTGGGCAATTGCCTGTTCTATACTGTGCAAAAACAGCAAATCATGCATATCATGTGTACCAGTACAATTCATTTCACCAATATTACCCTGCATCGTAATATCAAGAGTAAAATAGATAGTATCTCCTTCAATATGCGGAGTAAGCTTTGTATCATGCTGAAATAACTCATAGACAATCTCCTGCTCTGGATGATCAGGGCACTTGATGGATATAACTGCTGACTTTTCCGTGCCAAAGATAAACTTAATTCCTCGGGTAAGATACTCATCAGCGTATCCCATCAGGACGTCGTGTTTAAATAAAAAAATCCCGCCTAATTTAAACACGTTATCGCTATAGTCCAGCCGCGGTAGTGCGTAATCAGTGCCATTATCCATTGCTTGGATAATATAACCCATATCAGTTCTGGCTCCGCCTACATGAATGTTTTTCTTGTGGTTTCTAATTAGACCATCCAGATACCGCCCTCCTGGCTCTCCTGTGGGTGGATTATACTGGGCAATTGCTTTAGCTTCGCCGGGAGTAATAAATATTTTTGTGCGCGAACGCATTTCTGGGTCGCGACGAAAAAAATCAAGAATGGGTCGTAACCCGTTTTTCTTTACAGCAGCTTCGCTTATGACAATGGCACCAAGGTGTTCAAAAAATAAGCTCTTACTACTCTGACCGAGCATATCTCGTACCATTTCAAACATGGGCTTACCAGTGTCTGAGATAACAAAAGTTTTTTCAGCTTGTACCCCTCCTTTACTTTCGGTTTTAGCAAGTTTTAGAATCTGAAGACTCAGCATATATTCTTTCGTACCTTGCTTTTGTACAAAGGTCTGCGTTTTTGCTATTTGTTTTTCAGACTCTGATTTTTTTATAATATCAGCGTCATCAATTGCAGCGACCAAGACAAAATTACGGTCTTGCGTCTCTTTTGCATCCCAACACCCTATTGTAAGCATGCAAACACAAAGGCTAATCCCCACTGCCGCAATTCGCCAGACTATAGTAGCAATCTTCTCTTTATTTATTCTACTTCGCATTGTTGATCACTGCCTTTCTTCCGCCAGACTAAAAATAATAATATAGGAATGATAACAAAAGAAAAGAACAAGGCAATAAACATACTAAAATACTGAAATACCGCCTGCCTCTGTGGGGTATCAACAAAACTGCTAACAAAAAAAATCAGTGGCAAAAAGACTGGAATAAATATTCGGTGATCATTGTATTTTAAATATTTCCGGCAACCTTCTGCTACAACAAAATAACTTAGAGCCATCGATATATACGTTACGGGTATAAAAAACATAATCATATAGTTTTCCAAACGTTCAATAAAAGTTCCCGGTAATTCCACACTCTTCATTCCATAAATAACCGGTTCTTGGATAAGTTCAACGGTTTTAGCCGTAATACTGCCGATTAACACGATACCACCAAATACATATATCAGTGTAATAACTAGGAATCCCCAACCTACAGTCCGCGCGAAACTAATTTCCCCGCGGTTTGCTAACGGCAAGAGCACTAACAATGATTCATATCCTGCGTAATAATCCGTGTGATAGGCAACCCCCTGCAATATCCCGATAAAGTTATCTGGCCAAAGAGGCAACAGATTTAGCGGCTCAAAATTGAGCCAAATAAGGCTATAAAATATATAAAGCATGGGTAGTGCAAAAATTAAAATCTGAATTACGCGCAGAATAGTGCCCCAATTCTGCATAGCACAGTAAACTACAGCTATCAGTAGAACAATCACTAAAAACTCATGGGGAGTACGGTCAAACAGAAATGTAGAACTCAATGTAGTAAGCGCTATTGTGCAATTGATAATATCGACCAGTAATACTGTTATGAAAACAAGAAAAATGATAGCCCCAAATTTCTTACCAACCAAACGAGGAATATATTCACCAATTGTTTCTTCTGGAAACTGCTCGGCAAGACGAATCATTAGATAGGCTGCTGAATAAAAAAATACTCCGGCCAATGCCGAGCTTAGCCATAAGAATTGTTCCGAATAAATTACAACATTCGTTGTTGCGGAGAGAAGTCGGGCAGTAAGTAATCCAGATGTAGAAATAATCCCCAATTGCCAGGGTGACATTTTCCCTTTTCTCTCAAGATTCTCCATTACTCCTCACCACCTATTCTCATTCGATCTTTAGGACCAAGCCTTTTGGGACGGGATGTTAAAAATTTAACAGGGAATCGCATCAACCCATCCTTCCAATCTTCTATAAGAGTGATGTCAAAAAGATCTCCCAGATAAGATTCACTATAGGTGCGCAATGAACAGAGAAAAACAATCATCACAATCGAAGAAATAACAACTCCGTACAGTCCTAACACAGAGGCAGCTATCAGAGCTGAAATTCGAAAAAAGCGCAAAGCCATGCCAAAGGTATAGGAAGGCATGCTGAACGCGGATAAACCAGCAAGAGCGATTACGACAACCAATAGTGCATTGACTAACGCCGCTTCTACAACTGTCGTACCAATAACCAAGGCTCCTACAACCCCTGCGGCTGCAGCCAGCTTTTGTGGTAACCGGACAATGGCTTCTTGAAAGATTTCCAAAAGTCCCTCCATCAAAAACGCCTCTAATAGCGATGGAAACGGAGTTCTCGCCCTGAGTTCAGCAATAGAAAAAGCCAGCCCAGATGGTAACATACCAGGGTGATAAGACACTATACATACATAAAGTGCTGGCAAAAAAACAGCAATGAGGGCCGACAAATATCGCATACATCGTATTAGGCTTGCTACAGCAGGCCGCTCCGTATAATCATCAACAGACTGCATTAAATCCTGAAGTGTGATCGGAAGCATCATCGCTGTTGGTGAATTATCAACAAAAATACTTATTCTTCCTTCGTAAAGACCAGCAACAATCTTGTCTGGTCTTTCGGTGGCTAAAACCTGCGGAAACGGATTCCAAATCCGGTCAATTAAGAATTCTTCAATATTAGCGGAAAGAATAACCTTATCGATGCAAATCGCCAATAATTGATTGCGGACTTCATCCACTAGTCCTGCCTTTACAATATCATCAACATATAACAACGCCACAGAAGTTTGTGTTCTAGAACCAATTTCAAATATTTCAACCTTTAAACTTGGGTCCTTCGTCCGGCGCCTTACTAAAGCGATGTTGTCGCTAAGTGTTTCGTTAAAGGAATCATGGGGGCCTTTTGCAACATCTTCATTTTCAGCCTTACTGATTTGCCTTTTCTCATATTTGACAGCATCAATTGATAACAGCTCTGAAATACCATCAATTAGTAAAAGCGAATGACCTGTAAGAATATCAGTTATTACTTCTGTAGGTTTTATAACAACTGTAACATTGGCAGCGGTAAGTAAGAGATTAGCAATCTCGTTTATATCACCAACCGGCTTACTATTTTCTAATCTACCGGTTAAACATTCAAGTACCGTCCTTTCTAATTTACTTGTATCTGTTAGTCCGCTTACATACACTAACAACGCCTTCGCTTTGCCTGCTCGAAAGGATCGGTACTTAACATCATCACAGTACGCTAAGGCACCGCGCACTAACTGCTCATTCATTTCAATATTGTTCGTAAAGATGAACGGTTGTCCCTCTGGAGCTGTAGCTTTACGCAGATCTTTGACTACAACGTCGATGGCAGACTCAACCTCTTTACTTTTTTGAACTTGCTTTTCTAATTCTGCCAACTTTTGAAGTGTTGTGTTAATCGAAGAACTAGGCTGCACAGTAGATAGCTTATTAAGCCTAAATCGCAGTGATTTATCCATAACGAGTCCCCCTTAGAGATCACTTGAATAGCTTTCCCTAAACTCAATAACCTATACAGCCTACTTTCCATGACTTACATCAATGAAAAACAGCGCGAAAAGCACCAACTCATATTATCAATGAGTTGGCGCTTTTCTATAGCTTAATTTATCTATTTACTTTGCAAAACTTTATTCATTTGCTACTTATTTCATAGTATTTTTCATTATACATAAGATTTACTCTATTTTATAATCCATTCTTATTCTCATCATCAAGGTCTCTATTCGGCACAATCATAGTCTGCTAATAATAAAGGCAACTTTCCTTGCATCGCCAATCTAAGACGTTTCTCGATTTCAAACCAATTTATTAATGTTAACCATTTTTTAACATACCGCTCACGATCATATTGATAATCAAGATAATATGCATGCTCCCATACATCGGTTACCATTATGGGAATTGCCCCCCATTGAGTAAGGTTTTGATGTTTTTCAGCAGTAAGAATTTCTAAGTGATTCCACGATGGATTCCATACAAGTATTCCCCACCCAGATGCTTCGATTTTAGTAGTTGCAATAACGAATTGCTCTATAAAAGCATCAAAATTACCAAAGTATTTATTGATTTCCTTTATTGTGCATCGTCCCGGTTCACTTTCAAACTTTATAGGTGCCATAATTGTCCAGTAAATACTATGCAAAATGTGTCCAGATCCATTAAATGCTAATTCATTTTCCCAATACTTGATAAATGTAAAGTCATCTTGTCGCCTTGCTTCTACGAGAGCTAACTCCGCTTTATTTAAGCCATCTACATAAGATTTATGATGATGGTCATGATGATACTTCAGTGTAGTTTCACTAATAATTGGTTCAAGTGCATCATATGGATAAGGCAATGGTGGTAATCTATGTTTACCTGCTGGAGTATACTCTCTTAAAAGTCCATTATCCAAAAACTCACCCCTCTAACAGTCTTTTTATTTTATTATATTTAGCCAACGAGGTGGAGGTGACATCA
>CAXYVG010000061.1:0-22889 GCA_964292325.1 uncultured bacterium
CGATTTAGTGGTGATAACGTTCTACATAACTTTCATTACTCATGGTTTACCTGCTAGCAGGGATTCTCAGTCAGACTCTGAATTACCCGCGTTTCACCCATGCATTCGCCGGATTGACGGTCATTCTCACCAGCGTGGGCGACGCATTTTCTGTCTATCTCAGGGATTGGGAATTGAATGGGTATTCTCAACCAACATCAAGTATCAAATTATCAGACCATAAGCGAGTAGAGTTTCCTCACTTACGGGCTGCCCTCCATCCCAATATGTGACATCTACCACATCAGTTTCGGATGTCCCCCAATTGTCACAATTCAGGAACGATGCTTTCAACGTAAAAAAAAATGCAAAATAAATATAAATAGCAGGATATATGATATGTCATAGAGAAAAAATAGTTTAAGAATAAAAGGAGGTGTCTATGTATGAAAAGGAGTCCAGGTATGCGTATTGTTACTATTGTCTGCCTTTTTGTTTGGTTATTGACTTTACCGTTAGTTGTTGGAGCTTCTAGTGATCCAAGCCTTCGGTTGGAAAAATCAATGTTTGTACCAGGAGAAGAAATACGTGTGAATTTCCACGCTTCTGGTAGCTGGCCACGAGACGCTTGGATTGGGATTATTCCTTCAAATATACCGCATGGTAGTGAGGCGGTAAACGATCGGCATGATATCACGTACCAGTATATTAAAAACCGTACTCATGGGGTTATGGTATTTACGGCTCCTGGCCCGGGACAATGGGATTTACGGATGCATAACACAGATAATAATGGGCAAGAAATGGCTTATGTGAGTTTGCATGTTGGTCATGCTACATCAACAATCGATGATTCAAAGCTTTGGTTAGAGAAAAATGAATTTTCACCCGGTGAACAAATAAGGGTAACGTTCCATGCTTCTAGCAGCTGGCCGCGCGATGCTTGGATTGGGATTATTCCTTCGAATATACCGCATGGTAGTGAGGCGGTAAATGACCAGCATGATATCACGTACCAGTATATTAAAAATCGCACTCATGGAGTCATGGTATTTACAGCCCCTGGCCATGGACACTGGAACTTGCGGATGCATGACACAGATAGTAATGGTCGAGAGATTGCATCTGTATCGTTCCGTGTTCGGTAGTTGATCATAATAAAAACTCCTGTGAAGGTTAAAATGTACCCTACCAGGTAGACAATGTAAAAAAGTCTACCCGATAGGGTACATTTTAATTCTACAAAAATTTTACAGGGATTTTTTCGCCGTCAGAGGTGATACGGCTCTGCGTAACGGGTCAAACGGTGCAGGATTTCGAGCAATGTCTGCCACCCATCTCATAATTTGAGCGACTCACTAGTAGCGAGTGGGAAATAAGATGTAGCAATTTTGATGGACTACCCTCTAACTATAAAAACCAGCACCATTAAATCCAAAGGTATTAGCTATTTAGTCCCATAGAAATAGAATAATGCTAGACTTTCAGTAAATCTAGCACTACTACCCTATCTATTGCTTTTTCAATTACACAACCGATTCATTTACTGCATGTTTTGTTACCTTTTTCAGTATCCAAGTATCTCTTTATCTTATAAAATCCAGCACCTAGATACCTCTTCTCTGAGCTTCTTCCTGTGCTAAATCTCTAGCTAAAGGAGTCCTTGCATTATCTGCAGCATGCCGCACTTCGGCATCTGACATTGCTCTCAACTGACTGCTAAGTTCTTTTTTTTTCCTATCATACTCCTTTTTTGCAAAATCTCCAACACCCTGACCAACGCTCTCCCAAAAGCTCATGAAAATCTCCCCTTTGTTAGATATTGCCTAAAAAATACTTCTTATTCTACTATTCCATCTTTCGTCACATTATCCTGTATTTTGATAATGTAATCTATTTTTATTCAATAACTCTAGCACAACTTCTAATAAATCACCTACAAATCTTAAAACCTAATTTTCACTAGTCGCCCATCCTTCATGAAGTGTATATATTTAAGAAACTCATCTTTTTAGCTACTATTGCACTAAACTCAAAGTCCCATCTTGATTCAAGAGTATAGCCTGTTTGGTTCTAGTATTATAAAATTTCTGCCCTGCTAATTTACCAAGAGCTGTTGAATGTACTTTTCCATCCGACTCAATTCTTATTTCAGCTCCAATTGCATCATTAATTAATATATCTCCAGGTTTACCTATTGTGGAATTTACTTGAGCTTTTTGCACAGGAGTTCTCGCGCCAATATACTGTACATTCCCATTTTTATTAAGCGCAAATCGTAGAATATATTTTGTACTGTTGCTATTTAGTTCAAATTCGTATAAATCTGTATCGGGATAAGATGACTTACTGTAGTTACTACCATAAGCACTGGTAATCGCTGAAAGATTAGAGCCAACCCGAATATTTCTTCTAGTCGCTAGTGCAGACTGGTCTGTAATTATATTGATGATCCTACCTTGTGAATTAGTTATGACTTCGATATTATCGAAGTTATAAGAAAGACCTTCCTCCTTCTGTATCTTTGATTTAACTTGCCCAAACTTTTGTTGTGCAAGCGATATATTATCTCCTAATCGCACTCCATTGAAACCAAAATCATCCAAGGAAATGGGCGTAGATGAATTAATTGTACTACTATTAGCTACTACAGCATTAGTTACTACAGTATTTGGTTCAGTAGGCGCAGGAGAAGTTTTAGTAGAATAAGAAGGTTTTACGGTAACAATTTGCGATTTACTATGATGTATATTCCATTCTTTTCCAATAAATAGTAGCATAAACAAAACCAAACAAACAATTCCCCACTTTGGCATCGGTGAAGATACAACATTTGCTGTCGATATAGGTATATTTGAAAGTCTGTTTGCTCTATTATCTAACAAGGGATGCGTTGAGAAAAATTCAAATAATGAACTACTATTGTTAATTTTTAGAGCCGCAATATGAAGTTGTCCTTGTGAAGGAGTCACAGAATCATTCTTTAACGCTTGCAATGCACTAGCCATATATTCTTTTTCTCCAATAAGTGCTGCCATTTCATCAGCTTGATATTCACGGTGACGAGAAAAAGCTTTTACAATTAAGTTGGCCAAAAACAAAAATATTCTTTCAACCACTTTTCCTACAAAAGTTACAATTGCAGCCATGAATGCCGCCTGTCTTGGATTTCTAGACCCACCAGCTAAGATGTAAACAAATGCAACAAATCGAAAAGGCATAGTTAATACGAGTACAAAAACATTGATAATTCCTTGAAGAATAGTCATTGTCACCATATCCCCATTAATTATATGACCAATTTCATGAGCAACTACACCTGCTATTGCTGGAGTATCCATTTTTTCCAGTAAACCTGTGCTAAATGCAACCATAGCACTATTTTTACTTGCCCCTGTTGCAAATGCATTCATATCATCGCTTTGATAAATACATACTTCAGGAACTTCTTTTATACCTGCCCGCCGACTTATCAGCGCTACGATTTCATATAAAGTCTTTTCTTCGTTATTTAGAAAATTATTTGGATTTACAGTTTTTATATTCAACGTCTTTTTGACCTGTGATTTTGACATTAAAAGCCCCCATAAAGGACCTATCATTCCTAGTAGAAAAAGGTAAAATGCACCTTCTATTGTCATATCCCAAAACAAATATAGTGGTGCAATAAGCCCAAGAGTCGCAAGTAATACCCAACTAAAAAGCTTAACTGTGGTGTCCTTGATTATTAGTATGTCTTTCTTTTCAAGGGTATTCAATACAGATGAATATGAATCTGTTATCATTATTCTTCCTCCTTTAATACTGTACTAAAATAGCGGTCAATCATGAACAGGTCTCAAAATATAAGACTTTCCATTGGGAAATGTCCAGCCCCTCCCAGTTTGTCTACTAGTATCTGTGATGTATGAAGTTACCGTTAAATTATATTTTCTATCGGCATACAATACAAAATAACCTTTCGCACCAAAGCCATCATCGTCATAATAAACTTCATAATGGTTATCATTTTGATCATAAATCACATCAACATTTTCTATCATTAGAATTGCTTTTGGATTAGCATATTTAATAGTAGCCTTACTCGCATGATTCCATAATGTTACCCTATAATTTGAATCGTTTACTCTAGCAAACCACTCTCCGCCTTCACTAATCTTTTGATAAGCAAATACATTTGTGGAGCAGATTAATAATATGCTTATTACAAGCAAAATAATTTTACGTTTCATTATACATTCTCCCTTTCATCTACTATTTCAGCCAATAAGCCGTGATCTTACACCTACGCCTTTTTCGCTTTTAAATCTTATTGTTTAGCTGTTTTCCTCTTTTGCTAGATTAGCTACAGGGTTTATTTTTTATCGTGCTAAAATACATTCTACCCTTCTTTTTTTCCATACTATACTCCACCTCTAAAAGGTATAATGTAATAAACATTCTATTTTTATCACATTATACCTTTATCTATTACTGTAATATTTTGTATCTTATTGTCGTTTAACAAAATAATTAACAACTTTTTCATTAATGAAGAAGATAATTGTATAAAAAACATCTTATACTTCTTAACACCCCTGCGGCAATCTCCATGGCAACCATGATAAACGGTGTAATTATAAAATCTCCTCCCTTTGCTGTAATGCCTATACGCACTCCAAAATACTTCAAATTCCTCAATCCACTATGGTTGCCGAGGCTTTCTCACATCTTGATATCAAATAACAATCTTATCCTACCTATTTTTCTGTCTTTGGTAAGTAAAATTTCACCAATTCCCAGCCACAACGAATTTTAGGTACTAAAGGATGAATACCTATCTTCCCATGATGGTCTCCTATAACAAAAAACTTCTCTTCATATTGACTCAACACATTCAAAATAGCCTCTTGTTTCTCCTGGATGTTTTTGTTATTATCACCGACCTTACCCCAGGCAATAATAATGTTGTCAGCCTTTTCAGCGGACATCACTATCTGTTTTTCATTCTCCTTGTCATTTTCTGATATGCATTCTTTTGTTTTTCGACTACCATCTACATTCGGAAAAATGTTAACGATATCAACTGAGCCAAAGTCTAGCTCAAACAAATTATTAATTACATACATCGTGGTGTGATCCATCGAAACTTCCCCAGCAATGCTAGGATTAATCATGATGACCATAGCTTTACTTTTGTTTTTATCCCATTCTTTCCGCAACAAATACCTATATTGCTTGTCTTCTGAAAGTAATACTTCGGTCTTTACCACACTTTTTTTAGTAGTTAACATAATTCACGCCTCCATTTTTAATGATAGTACATACTATCAAGATCGTAACTTTCACTCGGAACCAAATTCACTCCACATGCTCATTAGAATGTAAATATGCCATCCAATTTTTATATCTCAAAAGTTCTAAGGGCGCGACAACTATAATGGAAAAATCATCGCTCAATAAAACCAGCGTACTAGTAAATATGCGCCCATCACTACACTGAATTTTATCCATATATTCAGGGATTGCTATTTTTACATCAATATGGATATCTTTTAGTCTTTCTAATTCATCTTCCGAATCAAGAACCATCACATATCCACCATCACCACGATCTACATCTCTATGTTCACCATACTCTGTATCTAAAATAATTACTGCATCCCTAATCACATCAACAACTTCACTAGGCAATCCTCTCAACGCTGCAACTTCCCTAACATGAGCTATTTTCATCATAATTTCCTCCCCTTTCCACTTACCAATATTCAGATTACTATATTAAACTTTTGAGACCTCATGCTACCTTTCCAATGACATGACAAAGACCCATCAACCACATTGGTTGATGGGTCTTCTTGCAAGAAATATTTCTGCAACTTATCGTCAAATGACAAGATAATCTTATCTATTTTTTTGCCTTTTGTCAGGGTAATTTCACTTACTGCCAAATATAAAAGTGTCTTCTTTTGCTCAGGTGGGGACTTCTCAATCACCCCGTCCAACTTCTCTAGGAGTTCACGCACCAACTCTAGCGATACTTCCTGATAAACGTCGTCTCCTACTTTATACTCGATTTCTGACTTCCTAGCGTGCAATCGACTTGCCTCTTCCGCTAGTTCCTCTAGACGTTTTGATAGCGTTTCTCTATCCATCCCTTCCAACTCATATACATCAAGGATTCTCCGTCTCTTGTTTGCCAGTTGTTCCAAATTCGTATCGATTGCTTGTAATTCTTGTGTTAAATCCCCAATACTGCTGACATGCCTCTTGTTGATGACAGCCACAATGTCAGAAAGCAGTTTCGGATATCGAAGCACTTTTTTGATACGATGCAAGATATATTCCTCAGCATAATCCGCTCTTACCGAGTTAGCATGACAGACCGAACTCCCCTTGCTCTTGAATGTACCACAGGCATAGTACCGCTGAGAAACTTTTGTTCCATCCGTTAAGCGATACTGCGACCTGCTAATAACCATTGATGTACCACATTCAGGACACTTGATAAGCCCAGTCAATAGATTCTCACTATCATGTATTCTGGGGTTTTCTTTAGACTTCTGACCAAAGAGCATCTGCACCTTATCCCATAGCTCTTGACTCACAATAGGCTCATGCTTACCTTCTGTCATAATTGGGTTAGTAGTCTTGCCACGCCGACGTTTCTCGCTCCATCCTTCAAAACGATTGTATCGAATTATACCCACATATACAGGGTTTTTGATAATTTCTCGAATGGAGTCGCTACCAAAGGTATTGCTCTTCTTCGTCTTGTACCCCTCATGGTTAAGCTGGTTGGCTATAGACCGAAATCCCCTGCCTGCCGCATACATTTCGAATATTTTTCTTACAATAATAGCTTCTTCTGCCACAATGACCAGACTAGTTTTCTTGTTCTTACGGTCGCCTCCAGACACCTCGATACTCTTGTAACCTAAACACGCACCGCCATTATGGTATCCCATCCTGGCTCGTTGCTTCATACCTAGTTTAACATTATCAACAATTGTATTGCGCTCTAATTCACCAACAGCGCCCATCATTTGCAAAGCAAACTTACCCATAGGCGTTGATGTATCGAAACTCTCTGAAAAGGAACGGAAGTACACATTGTTTATATTCAGTCTCTCAACAATGTCAATCAGGTCTTTTGTCTTCCTGGACATACGATTGAATTTCCAAACAATGACCTCATCAAACATCTTTCGCTCAGCATCCCTCAATAGCTTCTGCAATTCATGCCGCTTGGTCATTTCCTTTCCACTAATTCCCCTATCAACATATTCACCGACAATTTCTTTGTTGTAGAGCTTGCAATATTGCCGTAGGGTATCTAACTGTGCATCAATGGAGTAACCATGTTCAGCTTGCTCCTCTGTCGATACTCTGGCATATATCGCAACCCTTAGAATCTTTTCTCCTATCCCATGTTCTGACATTTTCAAATACCACCTTTCATAGTTGAATACCATCACAATATGTTCGAAGGCAGTCATCACTCGCCCTCATTGCCCTTCACATTTTTCTAGTAAACAAAGAACTAAATTGCGACATTCAATGGTACTATTTCTCCTACGCTGTCACTCGATGTTCCAAATACTAGTTGCAATTCAATTCCCGATACCTGCCGATTCTCATTGACCGAAATTGTTGCAATTAGATTTCGCACTAGCTGACGCTTCTGATTGATTTCTGCCTTCACCAATACCTGCCTAAATGAACGAAAAGCCGCTTTCATCTCTTCGGTTGACCAACATGCAGGAATCTCTTGTTCAGGCATACATTCGGATAGCCTCAATTGACAATTTTCTTTGTCTCTCTTTAATCGTTGCATCTCAGCAAGAAACGTGTCTCGATCTAATATATCTTCTTCGTAGCGACGAAGTATATCATGCTGTTGTCTAGTAATGTCAGTAAGGCCTTTCTCTAGTTTCTTGCATTCATCTAAAGGTCTGGCCTTTATCCCATATCGTTGCTTAATGACTTCCATTACTCTCCGCATCCAAAGAGGGCTGGTAAGAAATTCATGTAGCCAGGTCAATACTTTTTCTTCGGCATGATCTGCACGGACAATATTAGACTTACAGACGGTGCGGCCTTGATTGTGATATGCACCACAAGCGTAATAATAGTTATAGAGATACGTCCCGTCCTTTCTTCTTTTCTTAGAATGTATTGCTACCATACCACTACCACAAACAGGACATTTAATTATGCCAGAAAGAAGATACTCATGATCACTCTGTTTTGGGGCCACTTTGGGATGATTCTTCATTCTTTCGTGGACTTCTTCCCAAAGTTCTTTACTGACAAGCGGTTCATGGATTCCTTCGTTGTATTCGCCACCGAACCTTACCTTGCCAACATAGGCAGCATTACCAAGAATACACCTCACACTACTACTACTAAACATTCCTCCATTTTTCCCTACCTTTCCCTCCTCATTTAGGCGATTAACAATAGCCTTGTACCCTAGCCCCATCGCATACATACTGAATATTTTTCTCACTATTTCCGCTTCGGTTGGTACGATTACCAGCTTGTTACCACCTCGCAAGTCTTCTGTGTCAGGCACCATCTGATATCCTAGCATCATTCCTCCGCTACACCTGCCAGATTTCGCCCGTTTCTTCATACCAATATACGATGATTCCATCCAAGACTCTCTCTGCATCTGGGCGACTGCTCCCATCATGGTCAAAGCAAATTGCCCCATAGGTGTAGTGATATCAAACTGCTCACTCATACTGCAAAAGGCAATATCTAATACTCTTAACTCTTCAACCACTTGAAGTAGGTAGGATAACTTGCGACTAACACGGCTCACTGTCCAGACTAGAACTTCGCCGAAACATCCATTCTTTGCATCTCGCAAGAGGGCGTTAAAGCCTTTTCTATCTTCCCTAACACCAGATACACCAGCATCCTGATATACCCGATATACTAACTTGCCATGACGCTTGACGTCCTCCCTAAGTGCTGCTTCTTGTGCTGATAAACTATGACCTATAACTTGTTCTTCTGTACTCACTCGTATATAAAGAGCAACCTGATATTCCTTCTGCATTTTTCCGCACCTTCCTAAGCAGCATTGGGGGAGTGATGGCATCCGCCCTGATTGCCCTCATTTTTTTCACCTTCAATGGTTTTTATATTACCCCCATCTATATCACGATCAGTAGCCTTCAAATATTCAATAACCATTTCCGCCACAATATTTACAACCATTTCATAGTGGTATTCTGTGTTACTCGCTTCATTCATATCCTTTCCGCCTCCTAAAAATTGTAATTCGCATTGAATAAGTAAGGGGCCTCCCCCCCTTACCTATTCTTCCAACCTAGCTTTTGAAAGAATACTTTAGATAGTAGAATTGCAATATCACTCCAGGGTATGCTATCCTCAGCTTCTCCTCTTATTCTTAGTATTCTGTAGGAAATAACATGGTTACATATTCATCACTATCAATGATCCATACTTTTCTATTTATCGGCTTCGAGATTGATCGATGATATTGTATCTCTGAAAATGCTGGAACTTCCTGGCTATGAACTATTTTCTGGAATACTTCACCCAATGCACACTCTATAGACAATTCAAATACTTGTAAATAATCCAATTCTACTCCTTGTCTTCGCTTTACATCCAATAGCTCCCATAATATCATTTGTAAATCACTAGACAAGTCAGTAGCTACGCCACTGGTAAGATATCGGGGTGAAGTAAACATTACAGCACCCCTTTCTCTTTAAGGCTAACATATTTCCCCTGACCGACAATCACATGGTCAATTACTGCAATATCCATGATCTTTCCTGCTTCAACCATCTTCTTGGTCAGTTCCATATCATCTTGACTCGGCATTGGATCACCTGATGGATGATTATGTACTAGAATAATTGTCGCCGCCATAACCTTAACTGCTCGATGGAATACTTCTCTAGGGCTTACAACAGTCGCATTGAGTGTTCCCTTACTGATCGTTCTTTCCGCAATGATGCCATTCTTGGTATTGAGAAATATGACACGAAATTCTTCTTGCATTAGATACTGCATATCAGCCATACGATCTGATACATCCTTAGGAGTACGAATGAAGGATGGGAAATCTGCTGTTGCCTGATATAGCCGTTTAGCCAACTCACATACATATTGAAGTTGTTTGGCTTTGATGGGGCCAATTCCTTTGAGTCTCTCTAGTTCTTCTGGATATGAATTCATGAGAACTTGTCTTACTGTTCCATATTCAGCAACAAGTTCTTTCACTGTTGATTGAGGAAGGAGAGCAGCTAGTAGTTCTTCGTCAGTTGACTTAATAAGGCACTGTTTGGATAGAGTCATAGCCAAAGCCCCTCCTTCCTTTTCCACAGACTGATTTGCTTGTTCTGAATATCAATAATGTTCTTGATGATGTTCATTTCTTTTCACTCCTCAATTTGTCTAGCAATGCTATTGCTACCATAATCAAGGATATAATATATGTCTGATTTTTCTGTTATTTCTAGATTGTATAGTATTCTTATACCCATACAATCTCATCTAGTTAATTGTAACAACCCTACGCTTCTTCGCATATGTTTAGAAGCATAGAAAAATTCACTTATGTAGGGCAATTGAGGCAGCCAGGGCGGTTGTTTTGAATCCAAATAGTATTTCTCTCTATTCTAAATAGAATCTAAAGTGCCATAACTGCCCTCATCGCCCTACATTAATGATAAAAAAATATATTAGCTCTTCTTTGCCCTCCTATAGATCGCATCTACAGTCAGAGATTCACTATCACGTATACGAATTCTCCGCAACAGAAGCACACATTCCATATTCTTACAAGCGGTAATATCCTTGTGGATATCGCCTTGGTACTTCTCGCGCAATAGAATCTTCAATACCCCTACCAGTTCCGCTCCTGCAAAATTGAAGGATACTGTTCGGGGCTTTGATTTCCCAATATCGAAAATCATTTTTACCAAATCCCAATTTCCGATATTACAAATTGGCTGACACTTGATTATAGTAGCGGCGTAAAATCCAAATATCAATAATAGCACCTACCTTTACAACTCGTCTAGTTCACCCTCTTCAATATCAGTCTTAATTTTAAATTTGAGACCACCCAAATAGCGTTTTCCACCTTCTGCAACCATATATGGAATATTCTTCTCTTTCAAAGTCATTTTTAATTGACTGTGAAAACTGATATTACTCATTTCTGACATTTTTTTGTGACCATTTTTAATACACCAAGACCGAAATGCTCGAACTAAGTTATCGTTGAATACCCGATCAGTCGCCATTCCTGTTTCCAACATTTCATCTACAAATGACGAAAAAGGATTAATTATTTCTTTATATTCTTCTAACACCTTCGTTATAGCCTTCGATTCGTGAAAACGATATCCGTTCTCCCTCAATACTCTTAGCCCTTTGAGTGCAAATTGTAAAATACCAGGCAATTCCTTCATCAACTTATCAGCAAGGCCTGGATCGATTTCATCTCCCCTAAATTGGCGGTCAAAGGGAATAATCTGTAAGCGTCGACTCAGACCATAGGAGCGATCGCGCGAATAAGGCAAGTTGTTCATAGCAAATATGAGCTTCACAAAAGGCTTAAATGTAAAACTTGGTCCACACTTGATTTCTGCTCTGATTGGCTCACCAGAAACAAGAGTCTTGAAAAGTTCCGTGTTAAAACTTTTTCCATTCACTTCTACCTCTGTGACAAGGTTCAGGCACTTATCCATTAAATCTAATCTAGCAAAGGAATTCGATAATTCATTAAGAGATATACCAGAAACATTGCCTGAACCGCATAATTCACGAATAATTTCCGCTAGAACTGATTTACCATTGCTACCAGCTCCGTAAAATATGAATGCTTTTTGCGCTTTTGTAGAAGAAGTCAATATATACCCCATCATTTCTCTTACGACACGAATTCTATCTTTATCCCCCTCAAATATTTCCTTTAAAAATCGAATAAACTGCGGACACTTTGCTTCAGAATCAAAGCCTATAGGAATTCGAATCGTAGAGCCATATTTAGGGTCATGAGGTAATAAGTCAAAGGTATCTAGATTGAGCATACCATTTTCAAGGTTTAGAATAGTTCGGTTGCTGTCCATAGGTCGCTCCGTGAGAGCTTCCCGTTTAAGAGCTGCCATATATTTAGCTTCCATTGTTACTGTCCAAACATCTGGGCCGAATTCATGGACTACATCACGGAACCACTGTGAAAGACGAATTTCCTCAACGTGGCGAAAATAGCCTTCTTCATATAAGTAAAACCTACCTTCCAATGTATAGTAGAGTGTGTAGATAGAAAGAAGATAGCGAGAAAATTTATTACCATTAACGCCTACCACGTTTCCATCATCATCTAAAAGAAAACCTACCTCGCGTGGACTCTTCTTTCTATTCTTGCATTCCAAACCTTTATAATAATTATCCTTACTGTCAATATTCAAATTCTGTTACTCTCCTTCCCAATTTACTGCTAAATACACCAATTAGACTCATGCTGCAGGGAGATATGGCGGTTCTGGTTTATAAAAATTCTTGAATACTAATACCCCGAACGGCCGCCCCGAACGCAAAGATTGCCCAATATCGCTATTACTTATTATTAGAATGACTGGTTCTTCTGTCACTCTTGTGGTAAGGGGGCATAGCAAGTATTGTTCACTATGCCTTTGTACCGATTTTATAGAGCTTTCGATATTCTTCACATCACCATTCCCCTTTTATATCAGTCTAATATTCTTATCATCCCAGAGAGAGAAACTACGAATTGCTCCACCCTCTCCTGATCTTGTAACAAGTACAATGTCATCTCCAAACCTTGGATAATATTTTTTGAGAATTCGATCAAGTTGTTGAAAAGACTTAACCTTTATGGAATACCCCAAATTAATCTTTAAGCAAAAGCAAGAATCTGCTTCTTCTACTTCAAATGAATTGAATCGATTTATAGCACTTACATAGTTAAGCATTTCACTAATTTTTCTACTTTCCAACATTTGATCTCCAATGTTTATCTGAATCTGAAAGAGTTCACAATAACCAATCGGCATAATTTCATAAGATTCTCGATAACTTCCTTGCATTTCAACTAAATAACGCATTAATAACTCCTCCATTTTTTATTAGATTCTGTAGAGCATGTCGTTAATTTTTATTCACAGTATCAGCAGTATTACAAATACCAAATTCATATTCTACGCCGTTTTTTTCCCCCTTGTGTATGATAAAAAAATCTTCCCCAATAATATCGATTATTTTTTCGAGCCATTGGTCTTCTTTATCTGAAGTTAGTTTGAAGGGATTACGTAGTGCAAATGTAACTCGTACCATTTTCACTACATCATTCGTTTCCGTCACAATACTTTGAATTCCTAAACCTTCATTTAAAGCATGACCCATCTCTTCAACATTTTTTGCATTGAATTTTTCCATTTTTTCATAGAGTCGGATTGCTGTAATGATGAAGCCTTGACTTTCTACCTGATTCATGTCATTCTGTTGTTTTTGCATTATTCTCATTCCTCCATTACTTATTACAATTTATGCGACAAGCTCTCCTGATGACGCGTTTTATCATTGCGATACTTCCCCAACCTTTCGGCCTTGGCACGCTCAAACGCTTCTATTAATTTTGTCGGGAACGATCAACTTCATTTTGTTCCTGCAAGACTAGTTGATTTCCCTATTCTTTTGTCAAGGAACTTTTCTTGTATTTAATATACGATATTTTGATTGTTACCGCAGTTATGTGGCAAGATATGAATATATCTTGCCACATTTGGTTCTTAGCAGAAGTCCCAACTATACGTTAACTTAATAACTGCTTACTGACATTTATATGATAAGATAAAAAAAGAACCTGTCAGAATTCAAATTCCGTAGGTTCTTTTTGCTGCTATTCTATTACTATGGTTTATCTCTAAACACTTCCAATATCTTATCTTTAATGATATTTTCTAGTATGTAATCTCCGTTGCTAGATGCTTTCTCTACATCATCACAGAAGTCTTGAAACTCTTTATAATGTTTACGTTCAAACTTACACTCTGCAGTAGGCTTGAATTCCTTCCAAACTTTTTTCATGCTTTCTTTTAATGAGACATTAGATGTAAATGTGGTTTTCGCTTGTTCTGCATACTCCGCCACCTCTAATTGCCACATTTCTAACTCAGCCTCTTGAACAACATCGGCATTGACACCAATCTCTTTGGCGATCGCATCATAGCCAACCGCCGCTATTTGATATGCCAACTGAATGTCTTCTTCAACTTTACTCCGTATTTCTGGATTACCTTCCACTAATTCAACTGCAATGACATATCCTTTTAGTAATAAAGCAAGGTATCCATCAAGTGTATCGCAAGGTAAATCATCATCTGCCTTTACAGCATTCTTAGCACTATCATCAAAAACATCGATCAGAATTTCATGATAGACTTGATTCGGATTTGTTTTGCGCAGGATGGTTTTCTTTTTTGCCTCTGTTTTCTCCTTTTGTAATAGCTCTGTTTGTTCCTGCCTATACTTCACGGTAAGGTCATAGATACGAAATATCATATAATCTACAAAATCGAACATTTCTTCCCATACCTGTAGTCTAACCTGCTTGGGTGCTAGTACGGAAGCAGCCAGAAATTGATGTAGTTTCTTCGACATTTTCTTCATGACTGGCAGTTGTTTCACTGTGCGACAATAAGTAGGATGAGCCATAGTCGTGTACTTCAAATTATCAGGAAGTGTGTCAACAAGATTAATCAGTTTTTCATTATAAGAAATTGCTCGTTCCAATGCAACTTCTTCTGTTTCATCATAATTATCGCGATATAAGGGGTGTATTTCAAATGCTTTTAAAAGAATAAACAACAGATCTTTATAACGATGATCAATGCATATTTTTTGCAAATCCTCTTCTCTCTGCTTTTTGGTAGCCCCTAAAAGTCGCTCCAATCGTTTTTCTGGTTTTTCATATATTTCATATTTTAAAAAGGTTTTATCAATATTATAAAAATCCAGGAACTTAGGAAAACGCTTCGTAAATGTCCTACTAGCCCAGCCTAACCTTTCTATTAACTCTGTCCGTGTCATATCCTCTGGATGTTTCTTTTTTACTCTATTAGTCAAGTTTATTTCCCCCATTTATGTTTTATAAAACTACGCTACCCTTAAGTATTTCTGATTGACTGTAACTTTGCAATTCATAATCCAGTATTTTGATATTCTCTCATAATATAGAATATTTCATTATGTGAAAGTAATTTTAAAATTTGTACGTGAATTCACTTTATATTTTCTTCAATACATTCAAATCTGAAAACAAATAGCATCTATAAAACTATGCAAAAAGAAAACCTCAACTCCTTATTCAGCAAGGGTTGAGGTTTTCTTGTGCTGTTAAGTATAATCATATAAACAACATCACTCCGCTCTTAAAAGGTAGATAAGTCTATACTTTAATATTATTTTTCATTTATACCCACGTTCTTCAAGCAGTTTTGATATCGCCGTCTTCGTTGCTAAATTCCCCCTATTTTGGTTTTCTAGTAAGTACTTATCAGTTGATCCGTTAAGCATTCTCTTTTGTTTTTCTACTTCTTCCCCAAATTCTTGCATTTCACGTTTTGCTGCCGTTGCTGCTCGTTCTAATAGAGTGGTAGCTTTCTTCCCATTTTGTTTGGCATCAACATAACAGGAACAATGTCTAAAGTTGGTTTCATGTTGCTCCTTGGGGTGACAGAACTTTTCTCTATCCTCGTCACTCACCTCTTTATCCTCATCAGCTTGGCAATTATTACCTATAGTATACTTACACTCACGCGAATCGCCATCGGCAATCATTCCACGTTTTCTAGCTATTTGGTAGTTCTCACAATGAATAAAATCACCTTTATTATCTGGTACGCAATATATACTTTCGTAATCAGAGTCTATCTCATTATCACTTGTACCACAAACAAATGATAGCGATGTTAATGACTTACTCTTCCTATAAGGGCAATTTTCATCAAACATATATATGTTGTTCGAACTGCTAGTCTTTTCTTTCGCCTTTTTTAAATCATCTTTCATTTTCTGAATCTGGGATGTTTTGTTTATGTATTGACCACACTTTTCATATCCATTACTTAATTCAGACTCACAAAAGCTACTTTTTTGAGTCGTCCCAAGTGCAAATTTCTTATTTGCTTTGCATTCATCAGCTGAAAAAAAGTTATACTCAAAAAAAGGACACGTGCTCATTCCTCTCACCCCTTATAGTTAGTTTATTTAGCACATTTCTTACAAATCTTATATCCCGACTTAGTAATAATACAACTATGACAGGTAAATCTATCACAAGCCGAACAACTGATTGCTTCCTTAACAAAGATTTTTTTTCCACAATCTGAACACTTAGTATAGCCATCCTCATTTAGATACTTTGATGTCAACCCCAAAAGAACTCAACTCCTTTTATTTGTGATTTTACTAATAATTTCGCTATATTTTTACATATCTCCTGCTAATACCCAAATATTTGTTTCACTATAAAAATGGTCTCAATCCTCAAATTTACAAGGATTGAGACCATTTTGCACCGTTAGAGATGATACGGTTCCCCCCGATTAATCTTAAACCCCCGATACACTTGTTCCACCAGCAATAGCCTAATCATCTGATGCGTAAACGTCATCTTCGAAAAGGACAACCTTTCATCAGCAACTTTGACTAGATCGGGGGAAAGGCCAAAGGCGCCGCCGATGGCGAAGGTTATGTCGCTTTTGCCGCATAGGCCGAGGCTGTTCATTTTTTCGGCTAGTTCTTCGGAGGAGGCTTGTTTGCCAACCACATCAAGGACGATAAGGTGGGTGTTATCCTTAATATGCTTCATCATGCGTTCCCCTTCGCGGGTTAGGACTTTGACTTTTTCTGCAGGCGAAGGATTTTCCGGCATGCGTTCTTCATCGACTTCGATAATAGATAGGCGGCAGTAAGGAGTTAGTCGCTTGACGAATTCCGCAATGCCCATTGTTAGATACTTTTCTTTAATTTTGCCAACTGTAACAATTGTAATTTTCATTTTATTGCTGCCCCGGCATTTCTTCTAATAATACGTTGATCGTTTGCGAATTGCCACCGCGCAGGATTTGAACCGCAATGGTGCTACCGATTGCTTGCGTGTCTACTGCACTTCGTAGGTCTGCAATACTATTCACCTCTACACCAGCTACTTTGAGAATAATATCGCCTGCTAGCAGGCCTGCTTTTGCTGCAGCGGCATTTTCAACTAGTCCCTGTAGATAGACGCCTTTTGGCAAATTAAATTGATAACCAAGAGCAGGGGCATTATGTCGATCGATAATCGCAACACCTAGATATGGCCTAACAACGCGGCCTTTCTCGATGATGGATTGCAAAATAGGTCTTGCCGAATTAATAGGAATCGAAAAGCCAATCCCCTCGACACCGGCAATTGATATTTTGGCACTATTGATACCAACGACTACACCATCCGCATTCACGAGTGCACCACCTGAATTCCCTGGATTGATGGCAGCATCGGTCTGAATCAGTTTAAACTTGCGTTCGCCGATTTCCAGCGATCGATTTAGAGCGCTGATGACTCCCGCGGTCACACTGCCTTTAAATTCTAGGCCAAGAGGATTACCAATCGCAATAGCTGGTTCACCTACTAGCAAGGTATCGGAATTACCCAGTACTGCTACTGGCAAATTGGGTGCATCTATTTTGACTACGGCTAGATCAGTGACCGGATCCACTCCGAGTAGTTGCCCTCCAAAAACCCGCCCATCAGCTAAGCTCACTAAAATTTCTTGGGCGTTTTGTACTACATGATAGTTGGTAGCAATATACCCCTTACTATCAAAAATTACCCCTGAGCCACTTCCTTTATCCATTAACACTTTCCGATTGTAAAGATCACGTGCATATGTTTTATTGGTAATCCCGACAACAGCGGGTCCAACCGCTTGCGCAGCTTTAACAATTGGAGTATTACGCGCATCCGATACCTGCGCCTGCGCAACAGATGGTTGCAGCATTTGGTTTAAATCTCCTGCATTTTGTTGCGCAGTTTTTGCAAAGAACTGACTACCATATCCTAAAATAATACCGCCGCCAATTACTGCACTAATCACAGCAACTACGATAAAAGGTGTGATTTTCTTAACCATCATAACTTCTACCTCCTTAAAAATTGCTACTTACAATGCGATCAGGATAGGTGATATGTAGCTCAATTTCCGAACCTAGTTTACAGCCCTGCTTGGCTAAAATAGAGCTGACTGTATCTTTTGCCAGTTCTGGGTCATTATTTTGCTGACTCAAATGAGCTAAAAACACTTGCATACTCGGCTTTCGCTTCAGCCCAGCTAGTGTCCATCCTGCATCAAAATTAGATAAATGACCACGATTACTCAAAATACGCCGCTTTAAATGCCATGGATAGACTCCATTTTGTAGCATATCAACATCATGATTGGCTTCTAGCACTAATATATCACTTAGCGCAATGGCTTCTTTGACCTCTTCCGTGACAAACCCTAAATCTGTCACGACACTACATTTATGATTTTCATTATAAAACCGAAAGCCAACAGGGTCTGCAGCATCATGAGAAATACTAAACGGTTTGACTTTAACCTGACCAATCTCTAGGCTCTTCGAAAGCACCTTACAACACTCGTCTGGCACTAAGTCTCGGCAATACATCGCTTGCCAAGTATTCATACTCGCATAGATCGGCACATTATAATTTTTGGTCATTGTCGCTAGACCGCTCACATGATCTCGATGTTCATGAGTAATGACTACCCCATCTAGTTCTTCGATACTCACATCTAATTGCGCCAAACTATTTTTTATTCGCTTAGTACTAATTCCTGCATCCACCAGTATTTTGGTATGTTTAAAATCTAGAAAGATTGCATTTCCTTTGCTACCACTTGCCAAAACATGAACTTGCATACTGTTCTCCTTTAATTTGCACACCGCACTATATAGTGGGTGGCAATGTAGCAATTACCAAACTTTGTATACTTTCTGGTAATGCCGACAACAAAATATCAATAATTTCTTTTAAACGGGAAGCCGTCTTGGCCTCAAAACGCAGAGTAAATAATGGTTCTGTCACCGAAGCGCGAATCATTCCCCATCCATCTGGAAAATCAATCCGCACACCATCAATGCGGTTAGGTCCATACTGATCCAGTTTTTCCGCCACAACGTCTAATACTGCTTCTTTATCATTTGGTTTATAAGGAATACGAATATCAGGAGTTAAGATATAGTTCGGAATTTGATCAACTAGCTGCGCTAACGAACCGTGACTCGCAACGAATTCGCAGATCTTAAGTCCAGAGAACATACCATCATCATAGCCTAGTTCACGGAAAAAGAAGTGTCCGCTAATTTCCCCTGCGAATAACGCTTTTTGTTGTAGGAAAGCAGCCTTGCAAAAAGTGTGACCCGCTCTTGCCATCACAGGCCGTCCTCCTGCTTTCGTAATTTCCTCTGGCGCTACCATCGAGCATTTGGCATCATAAATAATAGCACCAGGACCTTGTTCTAAATAATAACGAGCTAAGAGTACAATAATATCATCATTATCAACAGCCCGTCCATTTTTATCACAAAAAGCAACCCGGTCTCCATCCCCATCAAAAGCCACGCCAATATCAGCGCCACTACTTCGTACCTTTTCACCAAGTCCTTGTAAGTTTTCTGCAAGTGCTGGATTTGGCGAACGATTTGGGAAGTTTCCATCGCTCTTACAATATAATTCAATGACATCATAACCGAGCTTTTTAAACAAGGCAGGAGCAATTTCAGAAGTAGCGCCATTGCCAGCATCAATCACCACTCGCAAATTACTTTTTTGAGCAAGCGCAGCCGTAGAGGCGATATACTCATCAATGATTGCTAAGGTCGTGAGCGTTCCTAAGCCCGATGCACGCACCCCATCTTCCACCAATTGCTTGATCTCTAGTACATCCTCCTCCGTCACAGGATTTGGCCCTAATACCAATTTAAAACCATTATAAGGCGCCGGATTATGAGAAGCTGTGACCATAACACCGCCAGTAGCCCCTGTAACTTTTAACGCATAGTAAAACACAGGCGTGGCAACCGTACCGATATCCACAACATCACACCCGGATTCCACTAAAGCCTTGATCATAATATCTTTTAGCACAGGTGTTGATAATCGTATATCACCACCGACAACTACTTTTTGCCCCGTTAATTTAAAACCAATTGCTAGTCCAATTTGGTGAGCTATATCATTTGTCAGTTCGATCCCCGCAATACCACGGATATCACAGGCATGAAAAATTTTCATAATATAAAATGTTCCCCTTTCCTTCAGCAAAAACTTTCATGATTATTGTAGCATTTAAGATCCTATAGTACAATCCACAAGCACCTTTTAGAGTTATGAAACATAAGCTATAGAAAATATTATATGAAAAAGAAATAAAATAAGTCAAGAAAATAGTAGGAGGCATCTACACCTATGGCGAGTATTGAAAAAATGTTTAAATTGATGTTAGAAGAAATTCATCAAGGTACCATTCCGCTAAATACAATCATCAAAAATCAAGAAATTATGATTATCCAAAATAAACAAATGCTTGAACTCCTTGAACAAGTTCGTATTTCATCAGTAGAAAATAATGAATAAAAATCAATAAACAATCATAAATAGCGGTATTAGAAAAGAACTAAGAGATATATTGAATGATATCCCTTAGTTCTTTTTTGTATTATGCTTCATATGAATCACAGCCCACTGCTGCCATGCCTGCTCAAAATCCCCACTATCAAATGCTAACGTTTGCTTGATCGCGCTTTCCATGCTCTGTCCAGCTTTTAGCGCCTTGATCATCTCATTTAATTTATCTTCACCATAAACCTCTGCGATAAACCGCACTGCTGCCAATGACTGGCGATATGCTAACGACTGATTGGGCAGTTGATCAAAATCTTCTTCTAATTCTGCCATCGTATAAAGCGTACCATCTAGATTATTGGTAGGCGTCTGCCATTCATAGTGATTGACTCTATATTCTACATATTGAGCAAGTCCTTCTGTGAACCACCGAGGATAATTCCCACTGGTTAAATAATCAAATACTAAATGAGTGTATTCATGAACCATTGGTCCTGAATGAATAAACTCTTCGACTGATGCGCCGCCACTGAGCCATACACGAGGAGACAAGAGTTGAATGGCTCCGCCCCAATATACGCCCATAGCGCTTTCACTACCAGACCAACCAAAAGCCTGCCGTAGCTCATTTTTGCTAGGCTGCACGATAAGCAACGTTTTGCCGTGCGGCGTATATTGTAGTTCTTTGGTAACAGGATCATATGCTGCCTCAGCCGCCTTCGCTATCATATCTATGGTGCTCGCATCTTCCTTAGTATATTTAATCTTAAAATGCTCCGTTTCATATACTGCCATATCGCGAGTCTCATAATTTACTTTTAGTAATGTTACCTGTCGCACCAAAGGGTATATCCACATTTGCGGCCTTAGTGGCAAAAAGAAAACAAGAAGGACCATCAAAATAAGTCCAACTAGCACAGTCAACATACTGGTATCATGGATCATAATATTTCTCATATGGCACCCCCTTCTCTAGTAAAGAGTTACAGGTGCCAATTATAGCATAAGTCCTATACGATGCCTATCGGTATTTTATGTAAACTAACTACTAATCTGGTCAATAAGGCTGTCTCAACAAATAAAATTTTTACCTCTCTGACATGCAAAAGAAGCACTCTCTTTTACGAAAGTGCTTCTTTTGATCGCGCTATTAATTCAGTTGTTTCTTTTGACATTCAGGACAAATACCATAAAAATAAAACTGCTGACCTGTCAGTTGATATTTCGTTCCCTGCGCAACTTGATTCACGAACTCCTCGGAATCAATATTGTCGACATCGTCGATCCGACCGCATTCCATGCATCTTACATGGGGGTGATTGCTGGTATCAGCATCATAACGAAAACTATCTTCACTAGCATTGAGCATTTGTACCAAACCGATTTCTTTTAAAATTTCCATCGTTTTATAAACAGTTGCCAAACTCATAGTTGGATACATCGGTTGCAACTCATTAAAAATCATCTCGGCATTTGGATGTGATTTCGTAGAAGATAACATATTATAAATAGCCAATCGTTGCGGAGTTACTTTAAACCCCTTCTCTCTCAATAATGAAGTGATACAGATTTCCATATATTCACCACCTACATCATATATCTATTACTACAGGAAAACCATTATTGAATAGTTATATCTGTATTTTAATATACTTTAAAAACTATTGTCAAGGAAAACTCATCAATACCAATCATTTACTCTGTAATATACTAAAAGTAGCTCTGTATATCGAATACAGAGCTACTTTTAGTATATTACCTGCTATTGCATTTGACTGCTAAATTTACTTTGTGCCTGAGAGATTTGTTGAGCATTTGCATTTTCCACATTATAAAAGCCCTTTTGTTGCATTAAATCAAATACTTGTTTTTGTTGATTATATATATCACCCAAAATCGTCATATAATCCCGTCGCAATTGTTCATTTGACGATTCCAGAATGAAGGAGTTAAGAGTTTCTGCAGTATGTTTACTTTCATTTAATACGATTTGCAATATATCTTTTTCCGGGAATTGGGTGCCTTGACCCGTTTGCATACCTTGCCCCATCTGTTGGTTTTGCTGACTTTGCTGAACCATATTTTCACCTCATTTTATCATTATTGTAAACTTTGGCTTGCACTTAGATGTTTGCTAAGAGTTTGAAAATGTTGTTGGTTTTTTTGAGCCATTTGTTGAAATAACTGTTTGCTTTGATTACATGAAATCGTACTGGCAAAGTTATTCAATGCACTAACG
>CAXYVG010000062.1:0-22552 GCA_964292325.1 uncultured bacterium
TTAATTTTTTATAAAGTAGGCAGGAAATAGAAGATATGTGGCGTAAATTAATTGGAATGTGAAATATTAATGAATGATGATCGACATTCAATTTATATAAAATAAGGGATGGGTATTTTATGATAATAAAAAAACGTGATGGGCGCGAGGTGACCTTTGACGAAAATAAAATTACCGAGGCTATTTTCAAAGCTGCTAAGGCGGTAGGTGGAGCAGATAAGCAGTTGGCGATAGAATTAACCTTAGATGTCTTGCGTCTATTAAAGCAACAATACACTGCTGGGATGTTTGGCGTCGAAGAGGTACAAGATGCTGTTGAAAAGATCTTAATTGAAAAAGGACATGCTAAAACGGCGAAAGCGTATATTTTGTATAGAGATAAAAGAACTCGTATGCGTGATGCCCAATCATATCTGATGGATGCAGTTGCTGAAATATTGGTAGAGACCAGTCGGGAAAATGCCAACGTATCTAATTCTCCATCGGCAAAAATGTTACAAATCGCCAGTGCGGCTAGTAAAGCTTATTATTTGAATCGACTCATTCCTGAAGATATGGCGGCCGCTCATAGCAAAGGGGATATTCATATTCATGATTTGGACTTTTATGGGAAGACTTTAACTTGTGTACAAATCCCTCTCGGTAAATTACTAAACAATGGTTTTAATAATGGTCATGGTTATATCCGAAAACCGAAACGTCCAGCATCGGCGGCTGCGCTTGCGGCTATTATTTTGCAAAGCTCTCAAAATGATATGCATGGTGGACAATCATTTGCCTTTTTTGATCGTGACATGGCTCCTTTTATGAAAAAAGCAGATGAAAAAGAAGTGTATCAGGCAATGGAGGCCTTTGTTTATAATCTCAACTCTATGCATAGTAGAGCGGGAGCGCAAGTTCCTTTTTCGAGTATTAATATTGGGACGGATACTACCCCTACAGGGCGTATGGTGACTAAAAATTTATTATTAGCATATGAAAGAGGCTTAGGGCGTGGTGAGAATGCTATTTTTCCCAATATTATTTTTCGGATTAAAGAGGGAATTAATCTAAATAGTAATGATGCTAATTATGATTTATTCAAGCTAGCGATTCGAGTAGCATCTCAACGTCTTAATCCCACTTTTAGTTTTATGGATTCCTCTTTTAATCGACAGTATGGTGATCAAGTGGGTTATATGGGATGTCGTACTAGAGTGATGGCGAATCACTGTGGGCCAGAGGTAACAGATGGACGGGGAAATCTGAGCTTTACTACGATTAATCTTCCAAGACTTGCCATCAAGGCCGAACGTAATTTAATGAAATTCTACCAGAGTTTATCCGATCTTGTCGATTTGATTTGTGAGCAATTATTTCATCGTTATCAAGTACAGGCTAAACTTAAGGTAAAAGATATGCCTTTTTTGATGGGACAAGGATTATATTTGAATTCTGAGCACTTATCACCAAACGATGAGATTGGTGAAGTCATCAAACATGGTACATTATCCATTGGTTTTATTGGACTTGCGGAAACGCTGATTGCTTTAACGGGCTATCATCATGGTGAAAATGAAGATTCACAAACCTTAGGCGAAGAAATTATCGCCTTTATGCGCAATAAAGCTGATAAGGCAATTGATAAATACAATCTGAATTATACTTTGCTCGCTACACCGGCAGAAGGGCTTGCTGGAAGATTTGTAAAAATGGACTGCAGTGAATATGGACTCATTCCTGGTGTAACCGATAAAGAATACTATACCAATTCTTTTCATGTACCTGTTAATTTTCAAATTAGTGTACATGATAAGATTAAAATTGAAGCGGTTTATCATAAATATACAAATGCAGGTCATATTAGCTATGTTGAATTTTCAGCGCCCCCGATTAATAACCTTGATGTGGTAGAAGATATTATCCGTTATATGGGTAAATGCGACATGGGGTATGCAGGAATCAATTTCCCAGTGGATTTTTGTGAAGACTGTGGCTATATTGGAGTGATTGATGGGGAGCAGTGCTCGACATGCAATGGATCAAATATTAAAAGGGTGCGAAGAATTACAGGCTATTTAAGTACGATTGATCGATTTAACGACGCCAAACATGAAGAACTTGATCGACGAGTTGCTCATACCGAGTAATCATGTTATGCAAGAATGAATAGTAATGGAGTGATATGATTGACTTGGCAATTGAAAAAGAAACTGCAAGATATTATTGAGGAAGAGCAGGGGACAATGATTTTCCCTGCTGGTTCAAGGCAAGGTTTTGCATTGGTGTATCCCAATACCTATCATGTCGGAATGTCAAATTTGGGATTTCAGATTATCTATCAGCAAATTAATCAGAGAGGCGATACCGCTTGTGAACGGTTGTTTTTGCCTGATAAAAAAACTGAACCTGAGTATATTCGCACCAATACACCACTCATGACGATTGAAACGCAGCGTCCGTTGTATGAATTTCCGCTCATTGGTTTTGATATGACTTTCGAGATGGATTATTTTCATTTTATGCAAATTTTATTATTAGGTAAGGTCCCTTTATTAGCAGTTGACCGCGACGAAAATGATCCCTTCGTTTTAATCGGTGGCCCATGTGCTACTTTTAATCCAGAACCGTTAGCTGATTTTGTTGACATCTGTATTATTGGTGAAGGGGAAGAAGTGATACATGAACTATTAGATACCTATTATCAAGGACGTGAGCAGGGCCTTACTCGGCAAGAAATATTATATAACGTAGCGCAAATTGAGGGTGTATATGTACCTTGTTTTTATCAACCAACCTATTTAGATAATGGTCAAATTGCGGCTATCAATAGGGTTGATGGTGTACCTATGCAGGTAAAACGACGTTTTGTTGAGGATCTGGATCAATATGAAGCACAAACTGTAATTGTTACTTCGAATACGGAATTTAAAGATATGTTTCTGATTGAAGTAGCAAGAGGGTGCGGAAGGCATTGCCGATTTTGTATGGCAGGATATTGTTTTCGTCGGCCAAGAGTTCGATCATTGCCGAAATTAACAGCTGCGATTGAGAAAGCGAAACAATATCGTAGTAAAGTTGGGCTTATGGGGGCTGCCATTTCCGATTATCCTGAAATTGATGTATTATGTAAAGCGGTATTGGAGCAGGAAATGCTCATGTCGGTAGCATCTTTGCGAGCCGATTCTTTAACGGAGACTCTTGTCCAATCTCTTGCGATTAGTAAGCACAAAACCATTACCTTGGCGCCAGAGGCTGCTAGTATTCGTTTGCGGCGAATTATTAATAAAACGATTACCGATGAACATTTATATGATGGCATACAAATGGCGATTGCTGCAGGGATACCCCACATTCGCTTATATATCATGATTGGTCTACCGTTTGAAGAGCAAGAAGATATAGAAGAAATTGTTACCTTAGCAGAAAATATAAAAAAATATATGGAATCATTAGGAAGTAAAGGCAAGTTAACTCTAAGCATCAATCCTTTCGTTCCGAAACCCTTTACACCTTTTCAATGGATGCCGATGGCTCCTATGAACGTAGTAGAAGCTAAGCTAAAGTTTATTGCCACTAGTTTGCGGCAGAAAAAAAACATTGAGGTATTGGTGGAATCGCCGAAAGAAGCGTATGTACAGGCGATACTCGCTAGAGGAGATCGTCGTTTATCAAGTGTATTACTTATGGCTCATGCGCGAGGTGGTATGAAAGGTTTTAAACAGGCTATGAAAGCAAATGGACTGAAGGAAGAAGAGTATTTATATCGTGAGCGGGATGAAAAGAATGAGATATTACCTTGGCAGTCACTAGATATGGGACTAGATCCATCTTACTTAGTACAAGAACTTGGGCAAGCGCGGGCTGAAAAATTTACCTCTCGTTGCGTTGATGGATGTGTTCGTTGTGGAATTTGTAGAAAGTAAAGAGCAAAGGAGTGCGTATATGGAACAGTTTGTTTTAAAACATAGTGAGCAAGGAATATGGTACGGTGCATTTTCACATTTTGATGCAGCTGGCGTGAAGCATGGTATTTCTACTCGATTAGGTGGAACGAGTCAACTACCATTTTCATCACTAAATTTGGGCTTACATACAGGGGATGAAGAAGAGCGGGTTATTGCAAATCGTCACTTGTTTTGTTTGGGGGTAGGGGTAGAATTCGATGATATCGTTACTGCCCAGCAGACCCATGGGGATGCAGTCGTTGTCGTTACGCAAGAACATATGGGCATAGGGGCAAAAAAATATAGTGAGGCACTTTCAAGTACCGATGCACTCGTGACGAATGTTGCTAATATTCCACTGATGCTTTTTTTTGCTGATTGTGTACCTGTACTCATTGTAGACCCTGTACAAAAAGCAATCGGCATTGCCCATGCTGGTTGGCAAGGTACGGTCAAAAATATTGGCTCTAAAACCATATGCAAAATGAGTGAACAGTTTGGCACGAAACCTGAAGATTGTTTGGTTGGGATTGGCCCTTCGATTGGCTCTTGTTGTTATGAAGTGGGAGATGCGGTATTTGATAAAATTAAAGCGCAATTTGCTAATTGGGAGGAGTTTATTCATCCTTATGGCGAAAAAACTCATTTAGATTTATGGAAAATGAATCGCATGCAGTTAGAAGACTTAGGCGTCAAAAGTAGTAATATTATTGTCAGCAATGTATGTTCTTCTTGCAATAAAGATCTTTTTTTCTCTTACCGGGCTGAGGATGGTTCTACTGGCCGGATCGGTGCGGTTATTGTCTTGTAAGGATACTTACAAGATTTTTATTTACCATATAGCTGGCAAAAAATATCAATTTTGGGTATAATATAGGTCTAACATCCTAAGTGGTAATCAGGTGGTTAGGTCTAATATCCTAATGTCAATATTTTTTTTTGATTTGAGAGGAAATTTCTGTTTATTCGCGAATAGTAGATAGAACGGAGGGTTGTCTATGTTTGTAGCAGATCATATAACAAAAATTATTGATAATATTAATAGTGCAATGGAAAAGAGAACTACGATACAAAAAAATAGATTAGATCCTGTAAAATTGGTAGCTGTTACTAAAAATCATACAGTTCCTGTCATACAAGAGGCGATTGCTGCTGGTATACTGGCAATTGGTGAAAATCGCATTCAAGAAGCGCTTCTTAAATCGCAAACGCTTGATGCGAAGGTAGAGTGGCAGTTAATTGGACATTTGCAAACGAATAAGGCTCGCGTTGCTGTATCTTTATTTGATTTAATTCAATCGGTGGATAGTCAGCGATTGGCGCGAGAAATTGATCAAGCTGCTGGTAAGATTCAAAAGAGGCAAGATGTTCTAATACAAATCAATGTAGCGAATGAAGAGACTAAGTTTGGGATCGCACCTACAGAGATGATGGCATTGGCGCAATATATTAGTACATTAGAGAATGTACGTTTATGTGGATTGATGACGGTTGCTCCTTTTTATGAGGACCCAGAGCTTGCGCGGCCCATCTTTCGTGAAATGTATCAGTTATTTAGGAAGCTCAAAGATGCTCAATTAGAACATACGAATATAGAGTGGCTATCTATGGGAATGACACACGATTATACCGTGGCTGTTGAAGAAGGCGCAAATTTAGTACGTATTGGTACCGGGATATTTGGTCAACGTGAATATTAAAAGGAGGTAGAATAAAATGAAAATAATGGAAAAAGTATGGGGAAGTCTCGGCTTACTTGAACCAATGGAGGATGAGCAAGAGCAAAAACCTAAAGTAGAAGAAACCGAACTGAGTAAGGGAAGAAAGAGTACCAGTAGTAGCAATAATATTGTGAATTTGCCAACCGCACAAAAGCAGATGAAGGTGATGGTAGTTGAGCCTTTTGCTTTTGATGATGCGCAACATGTAGCCGATCATTTAAAAAATCGAAAACCAGTGGTTGTGAATTTTGAAAACTGTGATAAAGAAGTTGCGAAAAGAATGATTGATTTTATTAGTGGTACTACCTATGCATTAGGTGGCAGTATCCAAAAGATAGGCAATAATATTTTCTTATGTGCGCCGAATAATGTAGATGTTGCTTATAGCCCTCATGATGAAGGCAATGATAAAGAATTTTTACCATGGAATAAATAATAGTTACAAGGTGGAGAACTCATGTTACAAAATAAAAAAATCGGTTTTATTGGTAGTGGTGCGATCGCGGAAGCGTTGATCGGTGGTATTATAAAGGCTAGACTCATTGCTCCAGAGCAAATTACAACAAATGATATTTCGCAAAGCCGTCTTGACTATATGCACAGCAAACTAGGTGTACAAACTACTTTGGATATCGAAAAAATAGTCAAAGGGGTAAATATACTATTTTTAACAGTTAAACCACAAGTAGTGCAGAGTGTATTAGATGTAATTGCTCCATTTATATCGCGATCGACTTTAGTTGTATCAGTCGTTGCTGGAGTGACAACGAAAGTATTACAGGAGAAACTGCCAAGTATACCGATCGTGAGAGTCATGCCCAATACTCCTGTGGCAGTAGGGGAAGGCATGTCGGTGATTGCGCTTGGAGAGTATGCTGGAGAAGAAAATGGTAATTTGGTACTAACGATTTTTTCCTCTGCAGGCAAAGCCATCAAAATGGACGAAAGTGCAATGGATGCAGTGACAGGACTATCTGGTAGTGGTCCAGGATATGCTTTTGTCTTGATTGATGCATTAGCTGATGCTGGTGTATTGGTAGGGTTATCACGGCAAAATGCAATTGTTATGGCAGCTCAGACGTTACTAGGAGCGGCGAAAATGGTTCTGGAAACGGGTGAACATCCAGCTGCACTCAGAGATAAAGTAACATCGCCAGGTGGTACAACGATCGCTGGTGTATATGCATTAGAGCAACGGGGTGTGAGAGTCGCACTAATGGATGCAGTGCAAGCGGCTACGAAGCGTTCACAGGAGATGGGGAAGAAAACAAATGAGTGAACGAGAGAAAATTTTACGATATTATAAGGCTAGTGATGATGGCGAGTTAGCAGCGAGGTTATTGGACCTGGCTGAAAGTGCACAACGAAATCATAAATATAAAGTAAGTGAATTTCTCGATCCATATGGTTATAGTATTGCGGAGACGATTGCTGCACATTATGATAGCTTAGAACTACAGCCCAATGGCGGTTACCGGGGTGCTGAACGGGTAAAAGCAATGTTTATTAATAAAGAGTTTCGGGGAACACCAGATTTGCATGCGGAAGCATTTTCGGTTAGCTGGGATGAGCGTTATTACCAATTAACACATCGTGATGTATTAGGATCGTTAATGGGACTAGGCATCAAACGCGAGATTCTTGGTGATATCATTATGTGTGGACATGGTTGCCAAATCATTATCGATTCTTCTTTGTCAGAGTTTATTTTACAAAATTTTAAGGTGATTGGTGCAGCGGCTGTGACGATAGCACCACTACCTTTGTCTGATATAGCGGCTCGTGAGGAAAAAACGAAAGAAATTAAAACCACTGTTTCTGCCCTTCGGCTTGATGTTGTAGCGGCAGCAGGTTTCGGTACTTCGCGGACTACAATGTCAGAAGAAATTGGAATCGGCAAAATAAAAGTAAATTGGCAAGATGCTAAAAATAGCGCTAAGGCTATTAAAGTCGGTGATATTATCTCGATGCGTGGACGTGGCCGGGTGGAAGTCTGTGAAGTATTAGGACAGACGAAAAAAGGACGAGTAAGTATTTTATTAAAACGTTTTATGTAATTTACGGGGGTGAAATTATTGTTAACGCCACTAGATATTCATAATAAAGAGTTTAAAAGAAGTTTTCGTGGATATAATGAAGAAGCTGTAGATGAGTTTCTTGATAAAGTGATAAAAGATTATGAACAGTTATACCGAGAAAATATTGAAGTAAAAGAAAATTTAGAGCGCCTTAATAGTAAGCTAGAACATTTTCAGCAGATGGAAAGTACATTGCATAATACCTTAATTATTGCCCAAGAAACAGCAGAAGAAGTGAAGTTAAATGCAAAGAAAACAACGGAACTGATGTTAAAAGAAGCTGAAATTCAGGCACAACGATTAGTGGATGAAGCTGCAAATAAAGTTCGTCGTATGGCATATGAGTATGAAGGACTACAAAAGCAGGATCAAGTCTATCGTCTTCGGGTCCGGAATTTAGTACAGGCGCAGCTAGATCTTTTAGGTGAAGTGACGGAAGGCGAATAATGCCCAAAAATATAACGATAAATATTTGACTAAGCGCAGTTCTTTAGGTATAATAAAATGGCTAAAAACTATACATAGTATTTTTGGTGATGATGGAGAAAGTAGCCATAATTTGTAATTTTACAGCGAGTTAGGAATAGTGTGAGCCTAATAAGATTCTTCATGGTGAAGATCACTCCTGAACTGCGAACCGAATGATCAGTAGGCTTCGCCGTGTGACGAGCGTTATTTCGTTTAGTAGTGGCTGCTTGCAGTCATTAGGGTGGTATCACGGGAAACAACCTCTCGTCCCTTTTGGGATGGTGAGGTTTTATTTTTTGAGTTTTTATTTTTTTGGAGGTGTCGATTTTGGATTATAGCAAAACACTAAATTTGCCACAGACGGACTTTCCTATGCGTGGCAATTTACCTGAGCGAGAACCTAAATTACTGGAATACTGGAAAGAAAACAAGATTTATGAAAAACGTACAACCCAGGAAGGAAGGCCCAAATTCATACTACATGATGGACCGCCTTATGCGAATGGTAATATTCATATTGGACATGCATTAAACAAAGTATTAAAAGATATTATTATGAAGTATAAGTCGTTACGTGGTTTCAATACGCCTTATACTCCTGGCTGGGATACTCATGGATTACCAATTGAGCATGCTGCGGTTAAAATACTAGGTCTCAATCGGCATGAACTAGATCCATTAGAACTTCGCCGTGAGTGTAAAGAGTATGCTTTAAAATTTGTAAGTACGCAACGTGATGATTTCAAACGTTTAGGTGTAGGGGCCGATTGGGATAATCCTTATGTAACCTTGCGCCGTGAGTATGAAGCCAAACAGATTGGCGTATTTGGCGAAATGGCTAAAAAAGGACACATTTATAAAGGCTTAAAATCAGTATATTGGTGTACTTCTTGTGAAACAGCGCTGGCAGAAGCAGAAATTGAATATGCTGAAAAAAAATCACATACTATTTATGTTAAATTTCCTTTAGTCGATGCGAAAAATACATTGCCTGCTGGGGTCAATGCTGAAAATGTATATGGCGTCATTTGGACAACCACACCTTGGACGATGCCAGCGAATGTGGCCATTGCGATACATCCTGAGTTTGAGTATGCTTGGGTACAGTGTCAAGAAAATGTATATCTATTTGCTGTAGAGCTACTTGAAACAGTAGCGAAAGCCAATGGACTAGAAGAGTATACAATACTATCAACAATGAAAGGCGCTGAGCTTGAGGGCGTGATTTTTTGTCATCCATTCCTCGAACGCCAATCACCTATTATTCTCGCTGATTATGTTACCTTAGAACAAGGTACTGGTTGCGTTCATACTGCACCAGGACATGGCCCAGATGACTTTGAGATTGGTATGAAATATGGTTTGCCAATTATTAATCCTGTTGATCATGCAGGGCGATTTACAGCAGAAGGCGGAATTTTCGAAGGAATGCTAGTGCATGATGCGGATGTACCAGTCATTAAGGAATTGGCTGCTCGGGGTAGACTCCTTGGTAAAGGTAAGGTCAAACATCAGTATGCTCATTGCTGGCGCTGTAAAAATCCGATTATTTATCGGGCGACAGAACAATGGTTCTCTTCCGTTGATGGGTACAGAGACGAAGCGCTAGCGGCCATTAAAAATGTACAGTGGATTCCAAACTGGGGTGAGGAACGCATTCATAACATGGTAGCAGATCGTCATGATTGGTGTATTTCGCGCCAAAGAATATGGGGTGTGCCTATCCCTATCTTCTATTGTACTCATTGCAATGAGCACCTTATCAATGATGCTACAATTAATTCTATCAAAGAAATCTTCCGCCGCGAGGGATCAGATGCATGGTGGGCAAAAACCGCAGAAGAATTATTACCTGCCGGTGTCACTTGCTCTCATTGTGGACATGATACGTTCCGCAAAGAAACAGACATTATGGATGTTTGGTTTGATAGTGGCTCTAGCCATGCGGCAGTGCTAGAAGAACATGAAGAATTGGCATGGCCTGCTGATTTATATCTAGAAGGTAGTGACCAACATCGTGGATGGTTCCAATCTTCATTATTAACCTCTGTTGCGACAAAAGGAATTGCTCCTTACAAGGCTGTATTAACTCATGGTTTTGTTGTTGATGGTGATGGACGTAAAATGTCTAAATCGGTTGGTAATGTTATATATCCGCAAGAAGTGATTAATAAATATGGTGCCGATATTCTTCGTCTGTGGGTTGCTTCTGCTGATTATCAGGCAGATGTTCGTCTTTCCAATGATATTTTGAAACAATTATCAGAAGTATATCGCAAAATCCGTAACACGTTCCGCTATATTTTAGGTAGTGTGAGTGATTTTAACCCAAGTACAGATGCTGTTAGTTATCAGGAACTATTAGAAATTGACCGTTGGGCACTACTACGACTTGAGCAAGTTCGCGAAAAGGTGACGACTGCTTATGAGGAATATGAGTTCCATCTGATTTATCATACAGTGCACAATTTTTGTACAGTAGACCTTAGCTCGATTTATCTAGATATTTTAAAAGACCGTGTATATACTGCTGTGCCTAATTCTACAGAAAGGCGAGCAGCGCAAACAGTTATGTATCAAATTTTAAATACCTTAGTTCGATTAATTGCCCCAGTACTTACTTTTACGGCAGAAGAAGTATGGCAACATATTTCAAAAGAAGAAAATATGCCAGAAAGTATTCAGTTAGTAGATTGGCCGCTTGCTCATCCTGAGTATTTGGATGCGGAGCTAGAAAGTAAATGGAGCACTATTCTAGAGATGCGTGGCGAGATTACCAAGGTACTAGAAACATCACGCCGCAATAAAGTAATTGGACATTCTTTAGATGCAAGCGTCACTATTTATGCTGATGGCGGGGCTTTTGCTCAATTATCAGCCATTGAAAAAGAGTTGGCTACCATCTTAATTGTTTCTAAAATTACAGTGTTAGAACATGTTGATCAAGCGCCAGAACATGCTGTAAAGATTCCAAATATGGATATGTCCATTGTGGTATCGCAAGCAGAAGGTGAAAAGTGTGAACGTTGTTGGATCTACAGTGATACAGTAGGTGACAATGCCACCCATACTACTTTATGTCAGCGTTGTGCGAGTGTAGTTGAAAAATTATAATATTTTCTATAAAAATCGGGATTTTATCCCGGTTTTTTTTTATTCCTTTGGAGATAATAAGGATAGAGAGAGATTTTATGGAGTGTAGTATGAAAAATGAATTGATTCATGGGCAATTAGAAAAGTTAGTTCATCATTTAGAATCACTTCGTATCGCGGAGTACATGGATTTGCTTGAGCGACCAGTGAAACTGATTTTAATTAACTTTATCGCAGGAGTAGCTCGTGGCTTAGGCATTGCGATTGGTGCTACCGTCATTTTTGCTGTCTTATTGAATTTTTTGCATCAACTGATTTTACTAAATGTACCAGGAATTGGCGGATTTATTGCGGAAATTGTGCATATCGTTGAAGTGAAAAATGGAAAATTTTAAACAACAAAGGAGTGTTTGGCAGTGACTAAAGATGTTTTTGATTGTATGCGAGAGAGTCATACGGTACGAGCTTTTAAAGAACAAGATATACCCGATGCGACGTTAACGAGAATTTTAGAAGCAGGTTGCTGGGCGCCGAGTGCAGGAAATTTACAACCGTGGTATTTTTTTGTGGTGAAAAATCAAGGCGTTAAAGAAAAGGTTGCTACTGCTTGTGTTGATCCACAGCAAGTGAGCGAATCTCCTGTAAGCATTGTCATTCTTGCTGATCCTGCTAAATCCAATGAACGTTATGGCGAGCGAGGTGCACAATTATATTGCATTCAAGATACTGCCATTGCGGCAGAAAATATGATTTTAGCCGCTTATGGACTGGGGATTGATTCATGCTGGGTTGGTGCTTTTGATGAGGTAGAAGTGCAAAAAGCTGTGGAAGCTCCGCCTAGATTGCGAGCGGTTGCGATCATTTGTTTAGGCTATAGTAATGAGCGGCATGTCCCTGCTAAAGAACGGTTTAGAGTTGCAGATGTCACGAAGATAATACATTAGGAGGGCGCCTATGCAGAAGGGACAAATTGATCAATTAAAGCAACAATTAGAACGTGAAAAAAAGGAGTTAGTTGATCAAATTGGTGGTTTAGAGCAAACCGGTCTTAGCAGTAGCTTATCAGAGTCTATAGGCGAATTATCGGTTTATGATAATCATCCCGCTGATATTGGTGATGAATTGTTTGAGCGTAGTAAGGACCTTGCTCTGCGGGACAATGCACATATTTTGCTGGAAAATATAGAAGAAGCTTTAAAACGGATCCATAATGGAACCTATGGATATTGTGAAAAATGTGGTCAACAAATACCATTCGCTAGGCTAGAGGTTCTTCCTTCAGCAAACGAATGTATAGATTGCCAGCAAGATGATGATGCTAGAGATTCTGCTAATCGTCCGTTAGAAGAGCTTATTCTTACGCCACCTTTTGGACGTACCTTTTTAGATAGCGATGCTGTCGATTCGATTGGCTTTGATGGTGAAGATGCTCTGCAGGCAGTCATGGCTTATGGAAGTTCTGATACACCGCAGGATATTCCTGGAGCTGATGATTATAAAGATTTATTTCTCAATAGCCATGAACATCAAGGTATCGTCGATCGTGCCGATATTGCAATTGATCCTTCTGATAAGCGTAAATCTAGCATGAAAGAGTAAAATAAAAAAGTTGAGCTTTCTTATTAAGCTCAACTTTTTTACGGAATCAGAAAGCATATCACTTTCTCGATTCCAAGTAAGAATGACTAAGGATTCTGCCTGCGTCTGAGGACTTGGCCAAAGCCAAGTCTTTTCTGATTTAGCAGGATTTATATATACGATAGTGAATAAAAGTAATAAAGGCTCATGGAGTATCTGTATATGAGGAGGCGGTTGGATGGCGAGAGTAGTAAAGCCTATTTTTCTTTATAGAGTTGGACTATTGGTAGCTGTTGCAATTGCTTATTTTTATATACCTGGCTTGCAGGAGTTTTTTGTTACGGGAATGACATATTTGCACTATCGTGATTTTGAAGGGTTACGTCAATTTATTTTGTCATATGGAGTATGGGCTCCAGTGATTAGTATTTGTATTATGTTAATTCAATCCTTAGTTCCTCTTGTGCCGGGAATTTTTATTACGCTTACAAATGCTTGGGTTTTTGGTTGGCAATATGGAGCTCTTTATTCTTGGATTGGAGCATTAATAGGGGCCAGTTTGGATTTTGGTATAGCAAGGTGGTATGGGCGTCTAGTTGTGCAGCGGTTTGTGAATGCTCAATATCTTACGATGGCTGATCTTTTTCTCAACCGATATGGTTTAATCGCGATCATGATTACGCGATTTACGCCGATTATACCTTTTAAAGTCATAAGTTATGGTGCTGGATTAACGAATATCTCGCTATGTCGGTTTTTAATTGGGACAGCAATTGGGCAAGCTCCTGCGATTTTACTATATTCGATAGTAGGTCATCACATTACCCATAATATACGGATTGCCATGCTTATGATTTCATTGTTACTTACAATTTCTGTTGTTAGTTATTATTACAGAGTAGAAATAAAACGGTATTTTATCTCTGGTAAAGAATAATTTGAAAAAAATTTGTGAAAAATAGTAGTAGTTATGTGCTTTTTTCTGCAGTATATAGTATAATACTAAATAGTTAACTACATAGGAGGTGAATTTTATGTATAAAATTTCTAGCGAATGCATTGAATGTGGTGCTTGTGCTTCAGTTTGTCCAGTAGAAGCTATTTCTCCAGCTGAAGGTCAATATGCAATTGATGACAAGTGTATTGATTGTGGTTCCTGTGCAGCAACATGCCCAGTAGGCGCAATTTCTGCAGGTGAATAATCACAATTTGAAAAAAGTCCAGAAGTTCTGGGCTTTTTTCTTTTTGCTAAGATAGAGGATCATCTTTACCTTTTACAAAATTTTGTTTATGATATAAAGAAGCAGTTTAAATTGATTTTATACAAAATAGGAGAGAAATGGAGTGCCGATATTATTATTAGCGTTAGCTATAGTCTTGATTGACCAATTGTCTAAATTTTATATTCAAGCGCATATGATGCCCAACATGTCAATTCCCGTCATTCAAGACGTTTTTCATATTACATATATTTTGAATCCTGGGGCTGCTTTTGGTTTGTTTGAGCACCAAACGATCATTTTTGTTATCATTGCCATTTTGATGATTGCAGCTGTAATTTATTTTTATCCTCAGATTCCGCGGCAGTATAGATTGCTACGGTTTGGTATAGGCTTAATGGTAGGGGGAGCAATTGGCAATGTAATCGATCGTATCAAAACAGGGTATGTAGTTGATTTTTTTGATTTTCGCATTTGGCCTATTTTTAATGTTGCCGATATGGGAATTGTATGTGGTGTGGGATGTATAATCTTCACTATACTATATTTATATAAAGAGGATGGACGTCAATGACGAATACAAATCAGTTTTTTGAGGTTAGTGAATGTGAACAAGGTGAACGCTTAGATGTGTTTCTCGTTCAAGCGTTAGGTGATGTATCAAGATCTACTGTGCAACGATTCATTACGAGTGGCCAAGTGACTGTAAATGATAAAATAGTAAAAGCCAATTATAAAGTGCAACATGGTGATAAAATTGTAGTAACCATTCCAGCGGTTAGACCTATGGAACTATTAGCGGAAGATATTCCGATTGATGTGTTATATGAAGATGATGATATCATTGTAATTAATAAAGCACGAGGAATGGTAGTGCATCCAGCTGTGGGCAACTATAGTGGTACATTGGTAAATGCTTTGTTAGAACATTGTGATGAATTATCGGGAATTAATGGGGTTGCACGTCCTGGTATTGTACATCGTCTTGATAAGGATACTTCTGGTGTGATGGTCGCTGCTAAGAGTGATAAGGGATATACAAGTCTAGCCGCGCAAATCAAAGAACGTACTGCTAGTCGACGATATGTAGCGATTGTTCATGGTAATATTAAAGAAGAAAAAGGTGTGATTAAAGCACCTATTGGTCGTCACTCATCAGATCGAAAAAAAATGGCAGTTACGTTTGTCAATAGTAAGGAAGCCATCACGAATTTTCATATTTTAGAAAGATTTGGTGCTTATACGTTGGTGGAGTGCAAACTACTAACAGGGCGTACGCATCAAATCAGGGTTCATATGGCTTATATTGGTCATCCAGTGGTTGGCGATCCTAAATATGGACCAGAGCATAGCCATTTTTCTATTGTCGGGCAAGCTCTGCATTCTAGAGAGCTCACAATTCATCATCCAATTACTGGAGATGCTATGGTATTTACAGCACCGTTACCTGATGATATGGAAAGCATTTTGATAGAATTAAGACAAAAAATGAATCGATAGGAGTGGAAGATATGCTGAATTTAGTAGAAAAAACTGTGATTATGGATGAACAAGGTATCAGACGCGCATTAATTCGTATTGCCCATGAAATTATTGAAAACAATAAAGGAATAGAAGATGTAGTATTAGTAGGGATTCGAACCCGAGGGGTACCGATTGCGGAACGTTTGGCTGCTGAAATAGGGAAAATTGAGGGTAGATGTTTATCAGTGGGAATTTTAGATATTACCTTATATCGTGATGATCTATCAACACTGAGTTACCAACCGATTGTCCATCAAACTCAAATTCCTGTGGATATTAGTGGCAAAACTATTATACTGGTTGATGATGTATTATATACAGGGCGTACAGTACGTGCTGCTTTGGATGCTGTGATTGATCTAGGACGTCCTAAGGTCATTCAACTAGCCGTATTAGTGGATCGTGGTCATCGTGAACTACCAATTCGGGCTGATTATGTAGGGAAAAATGTACCTACTTCGAGTAAAGAAGTGGTAGGCGTACAATTGATGCCTGTTGATCAAGCCGATAAAGTAGTGATCAAGGGGATTGCTGAATAAGACGAATGGGACAGATAATGAAAAGAAAGGCCTTTCATAACCATGTAGACGATGGGTTATGAAAGGCCTTTTTTACGGAATCAGAAAGTATAACACTTTCTCGATTCCAAGTCTTTTCTTATCTTTTAAGTAGTGCATCTACGACATTTTTATCAGGGGTTACATAGATGGTATGTTGATGATCATAGATTACAAAACCAGGTTTAGCTCCTGATGGTTTTTTCACATAACGGCGCTGAGTATAATCAACAGGTACATTCGATGACTGTCCCGCTTTGCTGTAATAAGCAGCTAGCTGAGCTGCCGCTTCAATGGCTGAGTGGGGTGGTTCTTGATGATCGGTACGTAACACGACATGCGATCCTGGGATGTCTTTGGTATGAAACCATAGGTCGGTGTGTTGTGCATGCTTAAAGGTCACGAGATCATTTTGCCGATTATTTTTACCAACAAGTATCTTTAAACCCTCAGCAGTGATAACCGTCAATGGTAAAGAAGGTGGAATCGACATGCGACGCTTATGTAGGGGTTTCATATAGCCAGCGTTAATTAATTCTTGGCGAATATCAGCAAGTTCGGCAGAAAGGTCTGCATGTTCGAGAGCGACGATAATGGTATCAAGATAGGCAATGTCTTGTGCACATTGTGCTAGCTGTTCACGTAGGGAATCTTGTGCACGTTTTAGTTTATTGTATTTGGTATAATAGGCTGTCGCATTTTCTAGGGCCGAAAGCCTTGGATTTAGATCAATTGTTACAGGATGTTCTTCCGGGGCATCATCATATAAATTCGGTAATGTAGTGGTCGTGGTGCCAGCAGGAATATTATAGATATTGGCCATTAGTATGTCTGCGTATTCGCGGAAACAATCGGCACCTGTTGCTTCGGTTTGTTCTTGCAATAAAACACCTTGTTTACGGATTAAACGATTGATATCATCTTGCACGATTTTGAGCAATAATGATTGTTCAGGATGACGTTGTATTCGCGAGAGAGTATCTGCGAAGGCAACTGCTTCGCTCATGTTTGAAAAGTGATGTTTGGTGCATTTTTGCGTTAGATGTTCTAATGAAAAAGCCGCGATACCATCAAGGCCATTGTCTTCACTTACGACAACGGTAGGAGAATATTGATCGGAGGTTAATTGGTTTATAATACTGGTTATGGATTCGCGAAGTGCCACTAGATCACTCTCATCTAGCTTCTCGACTGTTATTGTAGAGGGTAAACCAGCACGCCATATTAGTTCCTTAGCGGTGATCGGTCCTAGACCAATTCCTGTATTGATAATTGCTTTGGTAAGAAGGCCTGTACGGGTAGTCAAATCGCTAATAAAATCACCAATTGGGGTTGTAAGTAAGTTAAGACGCATTTGACCTGGAGGATAAGTATATTCCATTTTAGGTAAAATCTGACGATAACGACTGGTATTGATACCGATTCTTTTGATAGAATCAATGACAATTTGATCTTGCAACAGAATAATATTACTATGCTTACCCATTAATTCAATCGTAAGATATTTGGTTATAATCGTATTATCTGCGCCAAGAGAATCAATGGCTAATAGAGCAATACGATCTAGGCTATGTTGAGTAATTTGAGCGATACGACCTGTTTCTAAGTGCTTTCGTAGTAACATGCAAAATGCAGTGGGGGTAGCTGGATTTTCTGGTGCTGCATTTGTCAGGTGAATACGAGGATGCTCAGAATTGGATGAAATCAGTAAGCATAAATTTTGATTAGCCTGTCTGATCCAGATAGTGATGGTATGTTTATCTGTTTGAAATATTTTATCAATACGTCCCCCCGCCAGTTTGGCATTGAGTTCCGTGAGTAGTGTTGATAGGGAAAGTCCGTCAAGACTCATACAATCCCCTCCATTAAAACGTATTATATTTACAATAGAGCTGTTCATCAGTATACCATTATTGCGAGCCTTAGGTCAAACTAGGTCTAGTTAGAGAGGACCCTGAATAACATGAATAATAAAACTCATGTTAGTGGGGTGTCAGCATGGATATTGATAAGTGGTATACGCGTGTAGCAGAGGATGTCATTGATTATTGGCAAACCGATCCAGATGATGGTTTGGCTACTGGGGAAATTAAAAATAGACTCGGTAAATATGGATATAATGAAATGAGGGAAAAAGAAAAGTCAGCATGGTGGACACGACTATTGCTCCAATTTCAAGATTTTATGGTGCTCGTATTACTTGCCGCTACTATGATTTCAGCCTTTTTAGGAGAATATGTTGATGCGATCACCATCTTGATTATTGTTTTAATTAATGCGGTATTAGGATTTTTGCAAGAATATCGTGCTGAAAAATCAATGGATGCTTTGAAAAAAATGTCTGCACCAACGGCTCATGTGCTGCGTAATGGTATTTTGCAACAAATTCCTGCACGTGTATTAGTTCCGGGCGATATTATGGTCTTAGAATCCGGTGATAAAATCGCTGCTGATGCTAGAATTATAGAAGTCCAAAATATGGAAGTGGAAGAAGCGGCTCTCACAGGAGAATCGTTACCAGTACGAAAAGTAGTCGATCGACAATATGATGCAAGTAGTTCGCTTGGCGATCGTAAAAATATGGTATATGCGGGTACTAGTGTGATTAAAGGGCGTGGTAAGGCGGTTGTATGTGCTACGGGTATGATGACAGAAGTGGGACATATTGCTCATATGATACAGGATCGTGAGGAAGAAAGCACACCTCTTGAACAACGGCTCGATTCGCTAGGAAGATGGTTGGTATGGGGATGCTTGGTGATTTGTATCATCGTTGTGATGACGGGGGTATATAAAGGAGAACCTTTATTTTTAATGTGTATGGCAGGTATTAGTTTAGCCGTCGCAGCGATTCCTGAAGGGCTGCCGGCAATTGTTACGGTTGCATTGGCCTTAGGGGTACAACGTATGATAAAGCGTAATGCGATTATACGAAAGTTGCCTGCAGTTGAGACATTAGGTTGTACCACTGTTATTTGTTCTGATAAGACAGGAACTCTTACGCAAAATGCGATGACAGTGCGAAGTGTTTTTGTCGCTGGCAATACATATGAAATAACAGGTACGGGTTACGAAATAAAAGGGGATTTTTTACTTAAGAACCAGCAATTTGAGCCTAAGAAGGATAAATGCTTACAACAATGTTTAGAAATGAGTGTACTATGTAATAATAGTATTTTAAAACATAATAATATAAGTATTACTGGTTTGTGGCGTAAAGGAGCGGATAGTGGTTGGTCCATTGAAGGCGATCCTACAGAAGGGGCATTAGTCGTTGCGGCGGCAAAGGCTAATATTTGGCGTAAAGATATAGAAAAGCAGCAACGACGTTTGGGGGAAATTCCTTTTGAGTCGGAACGATGTCGTATGTCTGTTGTCTATGAAAAGAATGCGAAACCCTATGTGTATGTGAAAGGTGCGCCTGATATTATCTTGGGACTCTGTCGATATTATAGCCAAAATAGTGGAGAAACCATTCTCACTGATGCGATGAAAACTGAGATTTTGGCAGCCAATGAACAAATGACAGGGCAGGCTTTTCGGGTATTGGCCGTGGCTTATCGGCAACTAACAAGAAAAGAAGCTGATCATGTTAGTGAAGAAATAGAAAACCAATTGGTCTTTGTTGGGCTAATCGGCATGATTGATCCGCCGCGTAGCGAGGCTAAACATGCAATTGCTGTATGCCGACAAGCTGGCATACAGACGGTGATGATTACGGGTGATCATCGTAATACGGCAGTCGCCATTGCTACCGAACTACAAATGTTTAATCCTAAGCTCCATGTAGCCTTTACAGGGCATGAATTGGATCAAATCAGTGATGAAGAATTAGCCAAGATGATTCATCGTATTACTGTATATGCACGTGTTTCTCCTGCTCACAAACTACGTATTGTAAGAACTCTTAGAAGGCAGGGACATATTGTAGCTATGACAGGTGATGGGGTCAATGATGCACCAGCTATCAAAGAAGCCGATATTGGTATTGCAATGGGACGCAATGGTACGGATGTGACAAAAGAAGCAGCCGCTATGGTGCTAGCTGATGATAATTTTGCGACGATAGTTGCTGCTGTGGAGGAAGGCCGCGGTATTTACGATAATATCCGAAAGTTTATTCGGTATTTATTGTCTTGTAATTTAGGTGAGGTTCTTACTATGTTTGTTGCTTCACTTGTTGGTTTACCGCTTCCTTTATTGCCCGTGCAAATTTTATGGGTTAATTTAGTAACGGATGGTTTACCAGCAATGGCTTTAGGTGTGGATCCGAATGATCGTGATATTATGAATCGGCGGCCACGTAATCCACGGGAAAGTGTTTTTTCGCGAGGGCTCAGCCGTAAAATCATCGCTCGTGGTTTGCAAATCGGTTTGAGTACGGTGATTGTTTTTGCCGGTATATACTTTTTAGAAGGCGATTTGATATTGGCTAGGACGATGGCTTTTTGTACTCTCGTATTTTCTCAAATTTTTCATGTCTTTGATTGTCGATCGGAAACCAGTAGTATTTTTAAAATTGGTTTATTTAAAAATAAATATTTAGTGCTTGCTACGATTTGTTCGGTTGTTATGCAACTGTTAGTAGTATATAATCAGTTTATGAGTGAAATCTTTGCTACCGTTCCTCTTGATATTATGGATTGGATTATTATTTTGAGTGTATCGGGTTGGACCTTTATTATTGGCGCTTTGCGGCATTTATTTGTCAGGCGGCAGGTGTATCGCTCGGTTTTTGGGCGTGTACACTAATTTTGATATGAGGAGAATAACGTTATGAAATTTAGTTTTAGCAAATGGCATGGAGCAGGAAATGATTTTGTGATTGTGAATGGATTGATAGAAAAAATTGATCAGTATGATAAAATGGCAATTGAAGTTTGTGATCGACATTTCGGAGTAGGAGCGGATGGGCTCGTCATTCTTTTGCCATCGAAGATAGCTGATTTTCAAATGCGAATTTTCAATCCAGATGGTAGTGAAGCTGAAATGTGTGGAAATGCCACACGGTGTATTGCTCGCTATGTCTATGAAGCTGGTATGACAGATAAGACTCAAATTACGTTAGAAACGAAGGCTGGCATCATTAAGCCCGAACTGATTTTTGTAGATGGGTCACTGGATAAAGTACGAGTGGATATGGGCGCGCCGCATCTGTTGCGTAGTGAAATACCAATGAACGGCGCTGGTGATCAACAAGTCATTAACGAATCGTTAGTGATTGGGGAAAAGAAGTATCATATCACTTGTGTATCGATGGGCAATCCACACTGTATTATATTTGTTGATGATATAAATGACGTGGATCTGTCTAGTATTGGACCGTTAATTGAAACCAATCCTATTTTCCCAAGAAAAACGAATGTTGAATTTGCACAGGTGCTTGATAAGCAAACGGTACGGATGCGTGTATGGGAACGAGGGGCTGGCATTACAATGGCTTGTGGTACCGGAGCTTGCGCTACATTGGTAGCAGCGGTACTCAATCATCGCTCAGATCGTCAGGTACATATGAAACTTGATGGTGGTGAACTTTTCATTGAGTGGGGACTTGATCATCATGTCTATATGTCAGGAACAGCAGTAGAGGTTTTTCGTGGTGAATATTTATAAAATCCTAAAATCCAACTTCTCGTACCATAAGAAGTTGGATTTTTTAGACAACAACAGGAATTATGCGAATTGTGGCGTAATATATATAGGATAATTTTGAGGAGGTGCTATAGTGAAAATTATTAGTTTAACATGTGCTTTTTTAGTATTATTTATCGGTCATGTTTTCGCAATCTCTGTTGTTAATATTGAAGTCGTAAAAGAAGCGCAAGATTATGGGAAAAATAATGCGCAAAGTCATTTGCAGGACTTTTTATTGCCGTGGATATCTTATGAAGAGAAAGCTGTAACGTTAAATGAAACAGCTGAACATGCCTATTTATATACATCTTTCTTATTGATAGCTACTGATGCTCGGGATAAAAGTGTACAAGGACAAGGTATTAGTTTACTCGATGGTGAGAAAGTTATGACAGATTATGCTGATTCATTAACTTTTAGTGTTGTATTATTTGGTGATAAGCCGGATTTTGCCCAACATATGAGTGTAGTTTTGAAGCAGGATAAGAAAGCCATTCGGGCTTATCAAATGAATGTACCGCAAAATGCGGAGATGATATCGAAAGATTCCAAACAGCCATTATATAAGGCGCAGTGTTATTTTTATTTTTTTGAAAAGGATGTTATATTTGATATTCCTGTGACTTTATCGCTTACCACTGGCGATAGGAAAAAGCACCACTTCTATTTTGATATGGAAAAAATAAAATAATATATAGCTCAAACTTCGCACATAGATAATCAACTATGCACCTTGAAAATTCAATACTTGGC
>CAXYVG010000063.1:0-21591 GCA_964292325.1 uncultured bacterium
CAAAGGCTAAAAGCGTGGCAGAACTTGGACGAAAAATTAGGGGATGCTGATATTGTCTTGCTAAAGAATTTTAACAGGACAGTTCCAACGTCTCCTCATTTTTTTCTATAGGGGGTGACTTAGTTGTGAAAAGAAAATGGTCACGTTTACAGGCGTGGATCGAAATGGCTAACTATAGTATAAAAATAAAGCTGATTGTAATTTTTATTATCATGAAAGTCATTCCTCTAGTGTTATTAGCCTGGTTGGCTTGGTATCAGGTTGTAGAATTAGCTACCACGTTGGAAGTCCAAAGTGCTGAAGTGATGGATGCTACGCGAGGCATGGTTGGACAGGTGGGGGAAATTGCAGTCAATGACTCAGTCAAAGCACTTGATGTCAGGTCTCGTGAACAGATTGAACATATGACGACGGATACGGCTAAATCTGTGGCCGATTTTTTGTACGAGCGTGATCGTGATATAAGGCTATTAGCTGCATTGCCTCCGAATGCGGATAGTTATCAAAGACTAATTACAACACTAACCAAACCCGTTATCGAACATGAACCATGGGTACTCGATGCTGAGGGAAAGTCTTGGGTTCCAGCGACAAATCCTGTTGACAATAATCCTGACGTCTATACAAAAGTTAAGGATAATGAAAAGGACTGGCATTATCGTAAGCCGGAAGTCCAAGGTAAGTCGATTGATCGACCTTTATATTTAGAAATTACATTCGTGGATTTAAATGGGAATGAAAGAGTGAAGGTAACATCATCGGATCTTTTACCAAAAGAATTACATAATGTCTCCAGTAAAGAGAATACATGGTGTAAGGCGGAAACGTATTTTGAAAAAATGAAGGCATTGAAGCCAAATGAAATCTATGTTTCTGATGTGATAGGTCCATATGTTGGTAGTCCGATTATTAGTCAGTACACGCCACAAGCTGCTAAAGAAAAAGGGATCGAATTTTCTCCAGAGAAAGCAGCATATGCTGGTAAAGAAAATCCCGTAGGAATACGATTTCGAGGATTAATTCGTTGGGCTACCCCTGTTACCCAGGATGGGCAAATTGTGGGATATGTCACGATGGCTCTTGATCATCAACATTTAGCGGAGTTTACCAATTATATTATTCCTACGGAAGAACGATATTCAACGATACCTGATGCCTATAGTGGGAATTATGCTTTTATTTGGGATTATAAAGGGCGTTCTATTGTTCATCCGAGGCACCATTCGATTGTTGGATATGATGCTTCTACTGGTGAGCCTGCTGTTCCTTGGCTAGAAGAAGGTATTTATAACCAGTGGAAGGAAAGTGGGATGCCACTGGCGCAGTTTCTTGAAACCGTTCCGATTTTTCTCGAACCATCTCAGGCGAAAAAGCCTGCGGCTCAGTTGACAGAAGCTGGTTCTGTGGGTTTGGATGGACGATATTTAAACTTTGCGCCACAGTGTGCAGGATGGCATGAACTTACTGAATATGGTGGTTCAGGTTCATTTTTAATTTGGTGGACAGGTTTATGGAAATTGACAACTGCAGCGACTATCCCTTATTATACTGGGCAATATAGTAATAGTGCCAGAGGTTTTGGATATGTTACGATTGGGGCTAATGCAGATGAATTTCATCGACCAGCCAATGAAATGACCAATCATATTCAGGTTATGGCGAATGATTATCTACAGGATATTGATGAACATCAGAAAAACAACCGGCAAATCGTTACCGATACGATGAAACGGGCTTTACACAATTTAACATTATCTACGGTTCTTATGAGTATCTTAGTTATTATTGTTGCCATATGGATCGCTACATTTATCACCAAGCGGCTCAAGTATATCATTGATGGAATCCATGTATTTCAGCAAGGTGATTTTGATAAACGGCTAAAGCTTAACTCGAATGATGAAATTGGTGATCTGGGTAAGGCTTTCAATGCTATGGCTGAAAGCTTAAAAAATTCGATTATCGAGTTAAAAGAAGCGCGCGATAGAGCGGATAAGGCCAATCAAATTTTAGAACAGACAGTGGAAGAAAGAACCTATGATTTAAAAGAGACAAACAATAAGTTACAGGAAGAAATAAATGAAAGAAAAAGAGCCGAAAAAATAATAAAGAGCCTTGCTTATCAAGATTATTTGACAGAGCTACCAAATAGAGCGTTATTTCAAGAAAAGTTAGCCGAAGAATTGGTGCGAATTGAAACGCAAGCAGGAATGTTTGCAGTGTTATTTTTGGATTTGGATAACTTTAAGCCTATTAATGATACTTACGGACATGAAGTGGGCGATAAGGTGCTTTGTGAAGTTGCACGAAGACTGAAAGGGACTATGCGCAATAGGGATGTAGTCAGTCGGCTAGGGGGAGACGAATTTACCATACTTGTTACAGATATTGAAAGCTATGATAATGCAATCAGTGTAACCAAAAAAATTATTGGGGTGCTACATCCTGTTATGATTATTAATGGTTACGAACTTTATATCAAAGCCAGTGTGGGTATTAGTGTTTGCCCAATCGATGGTAAAGATGTAGAAACTCTGTTGAAAAAGGCAGATCTGGCGATGTATAAAATGAAAAAATCGTAGTCTACAAGTTTATGGGTTGCTTATTTTACGCGGGGACGGTGGTAGCACCGTCCCCGCGTCTTTTAGAAGGGAGTATTCTGTATTCGTTATGGAACAGACTTTTTTTCGCTCTCTTGCATCTTTATGCAAAGTGCCGAGCAATCATCAAATTTAGACGACTTTTGAGTTTGCTGTTTCAAAAAAACAACGGTATTTTCAAAATCATCGACGTGATCGGGGATATCATTCTTAATTAAATCCATTAATCCATCGGTAGTAAAGTAGAAAGTATCACCAGGTTGTATCGACATAGTAACAAGGTTCACATCCGCTACATCAAATAGACCGATAAGACCTCCTGGTATTGTGACTAAACCGTTATGTTGCTGTGTGGAAGCTAATAAGTGATTTATGCCACCTGTGATCAACGTTAGTGTTTGTTTTTGAAAATCAAATTCAAACATAAGAAGGGCAACAAATACTTCATCGGAAAGCGATTCGAGCAAAGAGGTATTAATGCTCTGCACTAGTTCCAAAGTTAGTTTCTTATTAAGAGTGTCATTTAGAATAAATCGTACTGCTGCAGAATTGAGCGCCGTAGCGATACCGTGACCGGAAATATCTGAAATGTAGCCTCGCAAGATGCCATCTGTATGGAAAATATAATTATAAAAGTCTCCACTTACTTCTCGTAAAGGGGCATAGGCTGTACGGATGATAAAGAATTCATTTTCTTTATCTGCTGGCAGAAGAGCTTTTTGTAGCCTGCCTGCAAGTTGAGCATCCTGATGAATTTTACGCTCGAGCTGTCGTTCATCTGTAATATCACGGTCAACCCCCTCGATACCGAGAATTTCTCCGGCAGCGTTGTATACTGCATTGCAAGTTGCTTCCACCCATACCAATGAGCCATCCTTGCATCGTACTTCTAAATCAAAGCGTTGACCTTCTAAACGTTGCCCCGACTTTACCATATTCCTTACGTTTTGAAGATTGTTTATAGCAATCTCCGCTGAGGAAGGAGTTAGCCATTGCATAAAGGTTTGCTGCAAAGCTTCTTCTACTGTATATCCCCTTAGGCGCTGTACTGATGGACTGATATATGTAAAACGGCCCGATAAATCCATTGTCCAGATTACGTCAGTCGCATTCTCAGCCAATAGTCGATAACGTTCTTCGCTCTGACGAACGTTATCCTCGATTCGTTTGCGCTCTTCAATTTCAAAGTGGAGCGTAGCAATCGACTGTTTCAATTGGCTAACCATGTGATTGAAGGCATTTGCCATGATGCCCACTTCATCTTTAGATGTTATTTCAACATGTTGTGTTAAGTCACCCATAGCGACTAATCTTGCGGTCTTGGCAACGGTTCGAATTGGATTTACAATACCTTTGGCCATAAATATAGCAAGAAGAATAACTACGATCACAGCGGCTAGTACTACGCCAGCTACGATATAAATTAATTTGTTTCTAGCTTTTACCGTTTCCGCAACCTTTTGACCTGCGAAGAGTGCACCGATTGGCTTTTTATCTGCACCGATTAATGGCATATAGGCAGTACTATATTGTTCTTCTAGAATTTCTGCTTGTCCAATGTATTTTTGGCCTTCTTTTAATACCATTTGATCAATCAGCTCATTTAGTGTAGTACCTATGATGCTCTGACCATCTTTTATGATAGTCGTCGATAAGCGGACATTCCCTAAAAAAATGGTTGCCTCTATATCAAACATCTTTTTAGTTTGATCTACGGCATTACTATTTTCTAGGTTATATCCTGTTGATATCACTCCAATGATTTCGCCTTGGCTATTTTTCACTGGAATACCGGCGATAACAGCAAATTTTGTTTCGCTGTTTGACTCGATTCCTTCCGTAGTCTCTCCTAAAAGAGCCCTTCGGATATTAGACTGACTTGCCAAGTCGTTGCTATTTCGAGTAATAGCAGGTGCCCGCGCAATGACGATTCCCTTATGATCTGTTACTGTGACAAAATCCAACTTTGCCTCTGTCATTGTCAGCTGTAGAATTTTTAGAATTTGTGCTGTATCTTGTGCTTCGATTGCACTGGCTAATGTTGAATTCTCTGCTAATAATAAACCATGGGTTACAGCATTCTGTTTATACATTTCAATAATACTAGCTAGACCTTGTAAGCCTTGTAATGCTTTATCCTCATTCATTTTTTGCATTGTATTCGAAAATAGATACAACGTTGGTCCCATAGTAGCACAGACAATTAATAGAATGACTAGAGTAAAATATAGCATCAATTTATTGGTTAAGTTTATAGAAATCTTACGATGAAACCATTTGGTAAACAAGTTGCCACCTCTTTTTCTATCTCTTTGTTATCATCTTTAATAATCTTATGGTGACGATCATAATCATGTAATTTGTTTTAATGAAAGTTCGACAAATATTGCTACATCTCCTTTAGCGCAATCGCCGTAGATGGGATTGCGATTGCGTCTTTGGGTATTTAATTACCGTAAAATGGATGGTGACTGTATAGTCAACATATGCTATAATTCAACAATACATAACAAGTTTGTAGTTTAATTATTTTTAAGGAGGAATTTTGTAAATGTTTAAAAATAGTATGAAAAGTTTATTGGCGATGATATTATTACTGACAGTATTTTTGATTGCCGGATGTGGTGATTCAGAATCTGGAATGCAACGTATTACCGGACTGACTACTGAGGGGACGGTTAAAACTTTTTTTGATGCAACCCAAAATGATCGTATGAATGAGGCCGCACTTTATGTATCTTCTGCTTCTAAAGCAGATAACGAAACAGTATTAAATTTTATGACAGGGCAAACTGGGGTAGAACAACTTAAAAACTCGAATATTATATCAGTCAAAGAAGTAACGCAAGAAGGTAATTATGCTGTAGTGGTTGCCACATTGCAGGAAAAAAATAGTATCAAAATTACCATTAAGCCTGTAGGTTTAGAAAGAATAAATGGTGAGTGGTATATTATAGATTTGGATCAGATTTATACAAATGCCAAATACAAAATCCTACAGCAGTTGTTGTCTAATATTTAGAAATGAGAAGCTCTAGTAAGGTAGAAATACATTATTAGAGCTTTTTTTATCGAAAAAATGAAAGTTTTACTTTGCACCATTGGATATTTTTAGTATAGTATTTAGTGGGTTGATAAAATGATAGGAGTTGAATGCTGTGCGGTTCCCATATGTTATGCTAGGAAATATCGTTTGTAGTTGTGGTACGTGTAAAATCGCATCCATTTACAATGGGGTACTCAATGAGTTGGTATAAAACAGTGCCCTATATTGCTATATTAAGACCGAAGCAGTGGACTAAAAATTTACTGGTATTTGCCGCCATGATTTTTTCTATTAAAGTAGTGACCATTGATATGTTCGTTAAGTGTATTGCTGGATTTATACTATTTTGTGTAGTTTCAGGATGCGTATATGTTTTGAATGATTATCTTGATCGCGAGGCAGATAGCCAACATCCAGAGAAACGATTTCGTCCCATTGCTTCTGGAAGATTACAACCTGGGCGGGCTTTGGCTTTTGGATGTTTATTATTATTTAGTTCATTAGTGATGGCTTTTGTTTTAAATACGGGGTTTAGCGTGTTACTTTTGGGGTATTTTATTATTAATGTAGCGTATTCTATGAAACTAAAGCACATTGTGATTATTGATATTATGGTGATTGCTTTTGGTTTCGTCCTCAGGGCAATTGGTGGGGGCTTGGCTATTGACATTGATTTTACGCCTTGGTTTTTAATATGCACGATGCTACTGGCATTGTTTTTAGCTATTAGTAAACGTCGGCATGAATTATATTTATTAAATGAAAATAAAGGTGAGCATCGTAAAGTATTAGAGCAGTATTCTCCTGAACTACTCAATCAATTAAATAGCATTGTGACCACTGCAGCCATTATGAGTTACTCGTTGTTTACTTTTACTTCAGGACATACCATTCATCTCATGTGGACCATCCCTCTTGTTATGTATGGAATTTTTCGTTACTTATACTTAATTCATATGAAAGGCAAGGGCGGTAGACCGGAAGAAATTTTGCTTGAGGATGGTCATATTTTAGCTACAGTGATGTTATTTGCAGTGATGGTGATTATTATTTTATATTACTTTGAATGATTTGAGATTGGGGAAGGAAGGGATGTTCATGAGAGATTTACTGATCATTATTATATCAGTTGCGATTGGGGCAGTGGGGCAAATCGCTTTTAAGTATGGTGCGATACAGATGGTAGAAAGTCCTGGCAATACTTTACTGGAGAAAATTAAATGGCCAATTGTAGTTGGGTTAGTATTATATGGAATTAGTACGGTATTATGGATTATGGCACTAAAAAAAGTAGATCTTAGCTATGCTTATCCAATGGTAAGTTTGGGCTATGTGTTTGTATTTATTGCTTCCTATTTTATTTTTAATGAAACAATCAGTTGGTTAAAAATCGTTGGCTTAGTATGTATTATGGCTGGTGTCACCCTTGTCGCTAAGTCATAAAAGGAGGATATTATGGCTTATAAATATGCCTTAGCGCCGATGATTGCGTGGTTTATGGCAGGTACGTTAAAGTTTATGATTAATTATATTCGTTTTCGCAAAGAAGCGGTTACTTTAATTGGTAATGGTGGTTTTCCTAGTACTCATACTACGGTAATGAGTACTACTGTATTTTTAATTGGTTTTGGCGAAGGCTGGGGTTCACCTATCTTTGGTCTGGGGATTGCAGTACTGATGATTACAATCATTGATGCGTTAGGAATCCGGCGGGCAGTAGGTAAACACGCAAGTGCCATAAATCGATATATATTTCCAGGAAATACTACAATACCATTACTACGAGAACGCCAAGGGCATACTCCAATCGAGGTACTCGGAGGTCTTGCTTTAGGTGTTACGTTGTCTTTTGTATTAAACCAGATATAAAAGACAAATCGGGAGGTGATATATTGTTAGTTCAATCTAGTTTATTATTAGGAACAGTACTATTAGCATTTATGTTTTTTAGTTTGCTGATTGCAAGCGTAGGTTTTTTAGTAGGTATACCGATAACCGAAGGTACTCTTTGGTTATCGATTGCCTGTACTTTATTATATGGCTTTGTAGTGACAAAGTTTTATTTTAAAGAACATATCGGGCGAACAGTAGCAATGTTATGCCTTTCGGTAATGATATTGTTTGGTAGCTTTATGTACATAAGCGGCTTATTTTATGATATTTCATATGATGGACAAGTTTACCATCAAGAGGCAGTCCAGCAACTAATGCATCAATGGAATCCAGTTCATGAATATCTAGTAAAAGAAAAATCGCATTCTGCTGTGCTACTGAATCACTATGCCAAAGGTCCTTGGATCTATGAGGCGATGCTATATAAAGTAACAGGGCAAATAGAGCAAAGTAAAGCTTTTAATTTGTTACTGATCATTACGTCTTTCTTGTTTGCATTGTCAGCAATGAAAAACTGCAAACGCTTTACGAATAAGCAGTCTATATTTTTTAGTATACTGATGGCACTCAATCCCATTAGTATCTATCAAGCCCTTAGTTTTTATATTGATGGTCAACTAGCGTCACTGCTATTGTGCTTATTCGCCCTATCCTATCAACTGGTTACGGAGCATAATAAAATTGTTTTATATAGTTTTATTATGAGTATTGCTTTACTTGTGAATATCAAATTTACTGGCATTGTATATGTTGTAGCTTGCATTGGACTCACAGCAGTTTGGCTATGGTTACTTAAAAATAAGCATTTGTATAAAGAGTTTATAAAATCATCGATGTTAGGGCTATTGATTGGTATTTGTGTCATTGGCTATAATCCTTATATTACGAACATGGTGTACTATGGTCATCCATTTTACCCGCTTTATGGTGGTGGAGTCCAGACCATGGATATTATGACGAGTAATTCGCCACAAGGATTTATGAAGATGAATGCGCTAGAGAAACTCTATGTTGCTACTTTTTCTCAATCGACCAATCAATTTGATTTGGAAGAACCCACTCTGAAAGTACCATTTACTATTGCGCTAGAAGAACTGAGACCTTTTGTCTATGGCGCTGATATTCGTATTGGAGGTTTTGGTCCTTGGTTTAGTGGTATGGTAGTGATTGTGATCGCATTACTTCCTCTAATGCTTATGCACCGGGAGCGGGGTATTTTGTATAGTTTTGGCTTAGTGGTTAGTATTATGATTTCGGCATTGATCAATCCTGAATCTTGGTGGGCTAGGTATGTACCACAATTGTGGTTGGTACCCGTTTGCATTGCAGCCGTCGCTTGTTCGGAGGCAAAACGTGTGATACGGTATTTGGGGATGGCTCTAGCGGGAGTTATTCTCATTAATATAGGATTGATTCTATACCCTTATGGTTTGGGGAATTATTACTGTACTCAGGCTCTCGACCTGAAGCTAGAGCAACTGGCAAAGCAGCAGACGCCGATCAAAGTATGCTTTGGCGAGTTTACTTCTAATTACGTGCGATTTTCAAAATGGGGGATTGATTATGAAGATGCCTCTGCTGATATTGCCGATATTAATATTGAAGAAATTAGGTATAAATATCTGACAGCTGTATACAAAGAACCGTTGCTATCCGATATTTTTATCAGGGAAAGGATGAAGGAAAATGAATAAAAATATAATGAGTTTTATTGTCGTATTATTTCTAATGATAACGGGTAATACTTTGGTCCATGCCCAGACCATCATGTATGTTCCTTTTGATAATCGTCCTGTCAGTCTTGATTATGTAACGGATACCGTAACGAAGGGCGGATTTGAGATTCTTGTGCCACCGGAAGAGTATTTAGCCAATCGAACGAAAAGTGCCGACCCAAAAGTATTATGGGACTGGGTATTTACACATGCGCAAGAAGCGGATTCTATAGTAGTATCGGCAGATGCACTAGTGTATGGAGGATTGGTTGCTTCTAGGACCCATGATAGCAGTGAGACATTGCTATTAGAGCGGACTAAAAATTTTCAAAAACTGAAAACGTTAAATGCGAGTGCTCGTATTTATGTATTTAGTACGATTATGCGTAGCCCTCATGCATCGAGTGGTGGAGTAGAACCTTCTTATTATGAGCAATATGGACCAAGAATTTTTGAAATCAGCGCATTGCAAGATAAAAAAGAAGTCCAAGGCTTAACCAAAAAAGAAGAACAATATTTAAGCTATGTAAGTGAAATCGTTCCGAAAGATATAGAAAATGATTGGATTGCAAGGCGTAAGAAAAATTTTAAAGTGAATGAAGAACTCATTCAGCAAGCGAAAGAAGATGTTTTTACTTATCTACTGCTAGGTCGTGATGATGCTTCTCCTTACTCTAGGTCTCACCAGGAATCACGATGGTTAGAGAAAGAAGCTGCGAGTTTACCTATTAGTAAATACTTATCTTTTCCAGGCGCAGATCAGCTAGGTATGGTACTTTTGGCAAGAGCCGCTAATGATTTGCAGTTTACAATCCCTTCGATTGCGGTCAAATATACGCAGGGGGTTGGTGAGAAAACCATTCCTTCTTATGAAGATACGGAATTTGGCAAAACAGTTCGCAATCATATTATTGCAACTGGTTCTGTCTTTTTATCATCAGATAAAATGGCGGATATGGTTTTGGCTGTTCATACACCGGCGGATGGCTGGACCCGAGAAGCAGGAGGCGGGGCTAATCCTGTGAAGGCGAATAGAGAAACGATTGATTTTGTCAAACAAATACAGTCTGATTTGATGAAACATAAAAAAGTGGCAGTAGCCGATATTGCTTTTGCGAACGGAGCGGACAATTCCTTGATGGCAGAGATGATAAAAAGTAATCTAGTTTCCCAGCTCGAAGCCTATTCTGGCTGGAATACAGCAAGTAATACACTTGGTTATACAATTGGTCAGGCTATTTTTGCGCAAAATATGACGACCAAAAATAAAAATTCACTACTCGCCGTACGTCTACTTGATGACTGGGCATATCAGGCTAATATCCGTAGCATATTAATGAAAGATATCTTGATTCCGCAAGCTCATAGTGATGTGCAATTAAATGCGATAACACCAATACTCGTTACAGAAACAGAAAAACAAATGAATTCCTTTGCCCAGCAAAATATGCAATGGTTTCCACTGCAAAAGGTAGACGTATCTTTTCCTTGGAACCGGATGTTTGAAGTGGGCATAAAAATACATTAAAAATTGCTCAATATAAAAGAGCTACTCCGTTGATTGGAGTAGCTCTTCTATATTTTTTACTCAATGAGTTTTAGCTGGATGAGTTCATTTATCATTCCGATACCGATTGATCAGTTAAAATTCGCGGTCCATTACGGGTAATGGCAATGGTATGTTCGTATTGAGCAGATAATTTACCATCGAGCGTTCTTGCCGTCCATTCATTATCATCTATTTTACATTCCCATACACCGACATTGATCATCGGTTCAATGGTTATGACCATGCCTTCTCGTAATTTGACCCCTTTGCCAGCAGTGCCATAATTTAAGATTGCCGGATCTTCATGCATACTTCTTCCGATGCCATGTCCTGTAAAGTCTCTTACAACAGAGAAACCATGGGATTCAGCATGGGTTTGTATACTGTGACCAATATCTCCTAGACGGTTGCCCACTTGTGCTTGTTCAATGCCTTTATACATTGATTCTTCAGCGACTTTCATAAGTTTGGCCGCTTGGGGTGAAATATTGCCTACGGCATAAGTCCAAGCAGAATCAGCAAGCCCGCCATTTAAATTAACCACCATATCAATCGTTACAATATCCCCGTTTTTAAGTGGTTTTTTATTTGGAAAACCATGGCAGATTTCATCGTTTACAGAAGCACAGGTAGCATATTTGTAACCATGATACCCTTTTTGCTCCGCAGTAGCACCATGCTTTTCTAAATATTGTTCAACAAATTGATCGATTGCCAATGTGCTAATTCCTGGTTTAATGATGTTTTGCAGCTCTTTATGACAAGAAGCTAATAGTTTACCTGCTTCATGCATCATTTTAATTTCTCGTTCGCTTTTTAATATAATCATATTAAAAATTCACCTCAATTAATTTACGTATTTAGATACAATAGTAAGACTATAAATAAGTAATAATCTAAAAAATGGATTATTAAAAAGATTGAGTATCTATCAGTCATTATAGTATAAGTTATAATAGTTGTAAAATAAGATATATAGCAATTACTTCCTTAACGCATTGTATAGATAAAGTTATTATATACATCTTGGTAGCAAACAGTATATAATGAGTATTGAAATTTATCTGTGAGGTGCAAGTGTGGAACAGTTACTTTTGTTTTTTGAACATTATGGAGCAGTTGGGATATTCTTTATTTCTTTTATTGAATCCTTTATTTCTCCGATATTACCCGACTTATTATTGATTCCGATGGCTTTGGCTGATATGGAGAAGGCAATCTATTATTCGGCGATCGCGACATTAGGCTCTGTTCTTGGTGGTATTATTGGATACTTTATTGGCAATAAATTAGGACTTCCTGTATTGGAAAAATATGCACCTGCTAAGCATGTGGAAACCATTCACGATTGGTTAGAACGATATGGTGGTTGGGCAATCTTTTTTGCGGCTCTTGCCCCAATTCCTTATAAGTTTGTTAGTATTAGTGCCGGTGTATTCCGCGTGAACATGATGGTGTTTTTGTTTGCGTCCATTATTGGGAGAGGAAAAAGATTCTTACTAGAAGGTATTCTTATTTTCTATTATGGTCCTAGCGCTGTGGAACTAATCAAGGCTTACTCTCATAATTTTATAGTTGCCTTTGCTGTAATAGCAGTACTCGGCATTATAGGTATTGGGATAAAAGTAATGAAAAAAAGTCAATTAGAGAATTAAGCTGATATATATAAAAGACTTGGCATAAGCCAAGTCTTTTATATATATCATTATTTTTTGCCTTTATATACCAGATAAGAGCCAAGGTTTTTAAACCAAAGACTTTGGTTTTTAAGTGTTGTAAGTGCGCCTTGCATATGATCTTCTGTGCAGCAACCGTCCATATCGATAAAAAAAATGTATTCCCCCAACTCAGTACGAGCAGGGCGAGATTCAATTCGAACTAGATTAATATGATAGATGGATAAATCTTGCAACAGATCAACTAAGGTACCAGGTTTATCGCCTTTGATTTTGCAGACGATAGATGTTTTCCAATCGCCATCCGTGTATTCGGCAGGCTTTTGGTTTAGGACAACAAAGCGTGTGCAATTATGTGGGTGGTCCTGAATATCGAGCGCTCTAACATTCATATCATAACGTTTGCTGGCATTTAGATTGGCGATGGCTGCATAACCTTTTGCACCACTTGCCACAAGACGGACAGCTGCTACTGTACTTTCTGCAGTTTCTATCTTGGCATTAGGATAGTGTTTGGTAATATAGTGGCGACATTGTGCTAGGGGCTGTGGATGAGAAATGATGGTATGAATATCTGAATCAGCAGATTTAGTCAATAGGTGATTGTGAATGGGCCATACGATTTCTTTGGTGATAAACAAATTGACTTCATGGGCGATGGTATCAAGAGTAATATTGATGGAACCTTCTAGAGAATTTTCAATTGGTACAATACACTCGTTGATTTCCCCACTTTCCGTAGCACGAATACACGCGCCAATGGTGGTAAAAGATTCAAATTGCCATTGATCTTCGCAGTAATAGTGAGAACAAACGTCTTCGCTATGTGTGCCACGGGGTCCAAGGAAGCCAATAATTGGTTTTTTCTGTATCATCATTTCACGTCCTCATATTAAAAACCTCATCCAGTAAAGGACGAGGTAATCTTTCTAGTTAGTATTGAAAATTTTAACATGAAACCGTTAACTATTCAACTGTTATTTGTAGTTTTAAATAAGAACAAGCATGATGTGTAAAAAAGCGTTGACTAGCAAAAGACATTTGTGTTAGAATAGTTTTAAGTAAATAGAACGTAATAGTAATGATCAGGACGAGTAACTATGTAAATTTTAGTTCAGCGAGTCGGTGACTGGGTAACCAGAGGTGTGATGACCGACCTAGAAAGCATAATGAATGGACCTGTGAGCTGTCCCCCAAACGCCAATAGGCAAGTAGGTTGGATCGGTTGCCACCGTTAATGGGCTAGGGTATCGGAATTTTTTCCCGTACTTGAATTGAGATAGGAAGTGTTAACTTTCTGAATTAGGGTGGTATCGCGAACCATTTCGCCCCTTTATAGGGTGAAATGGTTCTTTTTTATATTCAAAAATAAATGGAGGAGGTTCTAGTTATGTTAAAAGAATTTATAGCGCAAGTGATGGATGGTAAGAATCTTTCGCTGAACGAAGCGCAAAAGGCTATGAGAATCATTATGTCAGGTCAGGCCGAGGAGATTCAGATGAGTGCTTTGTTGACGGCTTTGCGGATAAAAGGAGAAACGAGTACTGAAATTACAGGATTTGCTCAAATCATGCGGGAATATGCGGCGAAAATAGATTGTAAAAAGCAGTATATGATTGATACTTGTGGTACTGGTGGGGATACAAAAGGAACATTTAATATTTCCACAACCGTAGCTTTTGTTCTAGCAGGTGCTGGCTTAACGGTAGCAAAACATGGCAATCGAGGTGTATCAAGTTCTTGTGGAAGCGCTGATGTACTAAGTGCTCTAGGGGTGGATGTCAGTTTGCCTCCTGAGGCAGTAGCTAACATGATTGAAGACATACAGATTGGTTTTTTATATGCTCCTACCTTTCATAAAGCCATGAAATATGTAGCTAAGACTCGCAAGGAACTCGGGTTCCGCACGATTTTCAATGTATTAGGGCCTTTAACAAACCCAGCAAATGCCCAGTGCCAATTAATCGGGGTATATGAACCGAAGTTAACACAAAAATTAGCAGAGGCACTACAAGGTCTTGGCGTAAAACGGGCCATGGTGGTTCATAGCTTTGACGGTATGGATGAAATTTCTACGATCGTTCCTACTTATGTTACAGAAGTCAATGGAGAGAAAATTAACTCTTATACAATTGATCCTGCTGATTATGGATTTACCGGTGGGGATCAGACTGGTTATTTAGGTGGAACGATTGAGGAGAATGCTACGATTGTTGAGAAAATTTTACAAGGTCAAACTGGCGTTAAGCGTGATATTGTTTTGATGAATGCGGCAGCATCGCTATTTGTTGGTGATAAAGTTTCAAGTTTGGCAGAGGGAATAAACCTAGCTGCTAAGAGTATTGATAGTGGTGCTGCTTTTGCCAAATTAGAAGCATTACGTAAGGCTGGCAATCATTATAAGGTAAATGCGATATGATCGTAAAAATTTGTGGTATTACTTCGATTGAAGTAGCGGAGGCGGCTCGGGATTATGGTGCAGATTTAATGGGTTTCGTTTTTGCCGAAAGTCGCCGTCGTATTGAAGTGGAAGTAGCAGAAAAAATTGCGAATACCGTAAAAAATGTTGGCAAAGTTGGCGTTTTTGTCAATACACCGTTAGTAGAGGTGCAGGAAATTGCTAAAAGATGTAAGCTTGATTTTGTACAATTGCATGGTGAGGAATCGCCAGAATATTGCCGATTAGTGAGATATCCCATCATTAAAGCGATTAGGGTGGGAGAACAATTTGATCCCCAGTCATTAGCTAATTATGATGTAGACTGGGTACTTTTTGATAGCCTCGTACCGGGACAGCAAGGGGGTACGGGAATTCCTTTTGATTGGCATAAAGCGAAAAGGATTCGCAAACAGATCAAATTTCCATTATTGATAGCAGGGGGATTAACGCCAGATAATGTAGCAGAGGCTGTACGGACATTATCTCCACAAGGCATTGATGTATCAGGCGGTGTGGAGACGGATGGCCGAAAAGATCTTGAAAAAATAAAGCAGTTTTTGTTAGCTGTTCGTAAAAGTGAAGGAGGTATAACTAGCCGTGCTTAAAAAAATTACTGAAAAAAAATGTGATATTGTGGCAGAGGCTAAAAAGAAGCGTCCAATTGAAATGCTAATAAAGGACGTCATACCAGGTACTTTTGCTTTTAGTAAAGCCATTCATCAGATGTCTTGGAGTCTGATCGCGGAATGTAAACTGGCTTCACCAGCAAAAGGAGAACTATGTAATCAGTATTCCGTACCAGAATTGGCTCAGATCTATACAAAAAATGGAGCGACTGCCTTATCGGTGCACACTGACCCTCATTTTTGTGGACGATTAGAAGATATTGCGGCAGTTAGAGCGGTTACTGACTTACCTATTTTACGCAAGGATTTTATCATTGATGAATATCAGATTTATGAAGCTAGGGTCGCTGGGGCTGATGCCATATTACTGATTGTTAATATTTTATCTGATGAGCAGCTTGTTAACTACTTAGCATTAGCGGAGAAACTCGGCATGGACTCTTTGGTTGAAGTGCATACGCTAGAAGAACTAGAGAGGGCACAAAAAACTTCGGCGCAGCTCATTGGAATTAATAATCGGAACTTAAAAACCTTTGTTACCGATGTGCAAAATACCTTTGATTTATGGCCACATTGTGATACGCAAAGAACGTTTATCAGTGAAAGTGGTGTAAGTGCAGGCAGTGAGGCTCAGCGTTTACAACAGGCAGGGCTGCGTGGGGTATTAGTAGGGGAAGGTTTGGTAAAAGCAACGGATATTGCAGAGAAAACGCAAGAATTAGCATTGATCAATAAAATAAATGGAGGAATATAACATGCCTAATAAAAATGGACGTTTTGGTGATTATGGTGGTCAGTTCGTTCCTGAAACGGTTATGCCAGCATTGCTAGAACTAGAAGAAGCTTATAATAGACTGAAAGTAGATCCGGGGTTTCAAAAAGAAGTGGAGTCTTACTTTAGGGAATATGCTGGTCGTCCCACCAGATTGTATTTTGCTGAAAATCTAACCAAGCATTATGGTCGTGGCAAAATTTATCTAAAAAGAGAGGATTTACTTCATACTGGAGCACATAAAATCAATAACGCTTTAGGTCAGGCCTTGCTTGCTAGGCGTATGGGGAAAACACGAATTGTTGCGGAAACAGGAGCTGGTCAGCATGGAGTAGCTTGCGCAACGGTTGCTGCCTTATTTGGACTCGAGTGTAAAGTATTTATGGGCGAAGAAGATATTGAACGGCAATCCCTGAATGTTTTTCGGATGAAATTGCTCGGAACGGAAGTGGTGCCCGTTACAAGCGGTACTGGTACGCTTAAAGATGCAACCAATGAAGCCATTCGGTACTGGGTTACCAATGTAGAGGATACTCATTACATTATCGGTACTGCTGCTGGTCCTCATCCATATCCAATGCTAGTAAGAGATTTTCAAGCCATTATCGGCCAGGAAGTAGAGGCGCAGATGCAGGAAATCACAGGTGGTAAGCTCAGTCATATTGTTGCTTGCGTCGGTGGTGGTAGTAATGCGATTGGGATTTTTTATCAGTTCCGTAATCATAAAGAGATCATTAAGATTGGCGTGGAAGCGGCAGGCAAAGGTCTAGAGACTCCTGATCATGCTGCATCTTTGACTCTTGGTCGACCTGGCGTATTACATGGTTCTTTTAGTTATTTATTGCAAACGGATGATGGGCAGGTGATTCCTCCATACTCTATATCAGCGGGTCTTGATTATCCTGGTGTGGGTCCAGAACATTCATTTTTTAAAGATACTGGTATCGCAAAATATGTTGCCGTTACAGATGATGAAGCATTGGCAGCATTTCAGCGCCTGTCTCAAATAGAAGGAATTATTCCCGCTATGGAAAGCTCTCATGCCTTGGCTTATTTGGAAAAATTAATGCCGGAGACCAAAGCGGATGATATTGTGGTGGTATGTTTGTCTGGTCGTGGAGACAAAGATGTACAGATGGTAGCAAAAGTACTGGAGGGGAAAGTATGACACGCATAACGGAAAGATTTGAACAATTAAAATCACAGGACCGGAAAGGTTTCATTGCCTATGTCACGGCAGGTTTACCGGATGTAGCGACAACAATAGAGGCGGTTCAGGTACTCGAAGAGGCAGGAGCCGATGTGATTGAACTTGGTATTCCTTTTTCTGATCCAATGGCTGATGGTCCAGTGATTCAAAAAGCCGCAACTGTGGCGATAGAGGCTGGGATTACCACGCCTAAAGTATTGGAGCTTGTTCGTAGCATTCGGAAAACATCGCAAATTCCGTTAGTGGTTATGACATATATCAATACCATCTTGAATGTGGGCAGCGAGAAATTCGTCCGCTCTTTTGCGGAGGCTGGCTTAGATGGCATTATTGTACCGGATTTACCACTAGAAGAGTCAGAAATCTTAGCTAAGCATTGCAAGCAAGCAGGTATTGATTTGATTCAACTGGTCGCACCTACTTCGCCGAAAGAACGACTGGTAGCGATTTGCAAAAAATCGCAAGGCTTTGTATATTGCGTTTCCAATACAGGGGTAACGGGTGTACGGGAAGTTGACTTTTCGCAAATTGCCAAGGTCATTGATATTGTTCGTAGTGAAACCAATGTACCACCAGCGATTGGCTTTGGAATCGGTAGCTCACTTGGGGCAGAGGAAGCGGCTAAGCATTCGGATGCGGTCATTGTCGGGAGCGCGATTGTGCAGCGCCTAATGGATGAAGGAATAGAATCCGTTCGTAGTTTTGCTGCATCGATTAGGCAGGCATTAGATAAAGGAGTGTGAGCGGTATGAGTACCTATCCAACTAAGGATGATTTTTGTCAATTAGCAAAAAAACATAATATTCTTCCTGTATATACAGAATTATTATCTGATATGGAAACACCTGTATCTTTATACTATAAGTTAGTTGGAGATGATGTTGGTTTCATGTTAGAGAGTGCTGAAACCGGTAAAACATTTGGTCGGTATTCTTTTATTGGCACTGCTCCTTTTGCTACGATAACGGCTCGCAGTAAGTATTCACAAATTACGAGAGCAGGAAATAAGGTGCAGGTAGCTGGTAGCCCAGTTGAAGTATTACGTAATTTTATGAAAGAGTTTTCTTTTCCTGATTTGCCAGGTTTGCCCCCTCTTACTGGAGGCGGTGTAGGATATTTTGCGTATGAATCAGTGGGGACATGGGAGCGAATAAGGGGCCTAGAGATTCCTGAAGACATGGTGGTATCACAGCTTTTATTTTGCCAGGTTATTATCATTATGGATCACCTGACTCATTCGACAAAATTATTATATTTAGCACAGATAAAAGCAGGGCAAGAGGTTGAGGAAGTTTATGAGGAAGCTACCGCTCAACTTGCGAAATGGATCGAAAAATTGCGAAGGCCAGTAACTTTGCCTCAAGATAATACTGCTATACCCCAAAACGGTAAAAGTCTAGTGATTGATAAAGAGGCGCAGCAGAAGTTTATCTCTATCGTCAAAAAGGCAAAAGAGCATATTGTAGCGGGTGATATTTTTCAAGTGGTATTGTCACAACAATTTTGCAGTAAGTTAAAGAAACATCCTTTTGCTCTATATCGTCGTTTGCGGCAGGTCAATCCATCTGCGTATATGTTTTATATTAATTTTGGGCATCGTAAACTGGTCGGGGCATCTCCTGAAATGCTGGTTAGACTATCAGGCGATGAAGTGACTACCTATCCGATTGCTGGTGCTCGTCCACGAGGCAAAGATGCAGAGGAAGATGAACAATTGGCAGTCGAACTACTGGCAGATCCAAAAGAAAGAGCCGAACATGCAATGCTTGTTGACTTGGCTCGCAATGATATTGGTCGCGTAAGTTTACCTGGTACTGTAGAGGTAAAGCAAATGATGCAAATTGAAAAATTCTCGCATATTATGCATATTGTTTCAGAAGTAGCAGGCCGTATTAATCCCAAGTTTGCTGCTTTAGATGTATTAACATCTTGCTTTCCGGCTGGTACCCTTAGCGGTGCACCCAAAGTTCGTGCAATGGAAATCATCAATGATCTAGAGAGTGTTCGTCGTGGCCCTTATGGAGGCGCAGTCGGCTATTTGGATTTTAGAGGCAATATGAATACTTGTATTACGATACGAACGATGGTCATTGATGGTGATGAACTAAAGATACAGGCTGGTGCTGGCATTGTTGCTGACTCTGTACCTGAAAAAGAGTATCAAGAAGTATTGCATAAATCAAGAGCGCTATTTCAAGTAGTAGGGGAGGATGATAACGATGATCATAATCATTGATAATTATGATTCTTTTACCTACAACGTGTATCAGTATGTTGCAAACTTAGGATATGAGGTATATGTTGTTCGTAATGATCAAATTACTGTAGCAGAAATTGAGGCAGGTCAATATGAAGCCATCATTATATCGCCAGGTCCTGGTACACCGGATGATGCCGGAATTAGTAAAGCTGTGATTGAGCACTTTGCTGGGAAGGTACCGATCCTAGGGATTTGTCTAGGACACCAGGCTATTGGTGAAGTTTTTGGGGGAAAGGTTGTCAGAGCCCCCGAGCCTATACATGGTAAAGTAGCAGAAATTCAGCATAATGGTACAGGCATGTATCAGGGACTTTCGCCAAACTTTATTGCTGGGCGTTATCATTCTCTGATTGTTGAAAAAGAAAGTTTGCCAGATTGTCTAGAGATCACCTCCACTCTTGCAGATGGTATGATTATGGGACTTAGACATCGAGAATATAATATTCAAGGTGTACAATTTCACCCAGAGTCTATACTAACGCCAGAGGGCATTAAATTGCTGGATAATTTCTTGAGTGAGAAAAAAATGTAGCAATAAAACTGCAAAGTGAAATATAAAGGCCATTGGCATCGTATGCCAATGGCCTTTATAACGATTATCAACATAGAGACGATTCTGTTAAACTAAAAAATATGATAGAATAACGATAGTGTGACATTTTGTAAAGAGAGGTGAATAGCATGGAAATCAGTAAAGCTACTCAACCAGTTGGAGCCGTTGTTAGTGCTCAATTAAATATTAGTGAACAAGTGGATGGAAAGAGTGGAGCGCTTAATAATAGTTTACTTATGCAACAAGACTTTCAGCTTACTTTGCAAGATGGAATCAAAACAAATTTGGCTGAGCTTAAGGCTGTATTGCAAAATCGTGAGCAACTCATTCAATCTTTGCCTGAAGAGGTCCGTAAGGCTGTGCTGGAAATTTTGCAACAAAATTTATCTGATACGGCATTGTCTAAAGGGTTAGCATCTTTATTTCAAGGACAAAAAAATGTAGCAGACCAGCTAAAGAATATGGCAATGGTATTAGATTTTGCTGCGGTATTAAATCAAGAGGATCATAGCGATATACAGAAATCTCTCAAGAATATGATCGAGAATTTTTCGAAGCAATCCAATGTTACTTCTGAGCAATCTTCAGCAAAAATTCTGGATTTAGCAAAAATGCTCTCGGCTAGTAGTAGTCTACCTCAAGGAACATTCAAACAAACTGTTGAACAGTTGATTCGGCAAACAGTACCAGAAAATATGCAACAGCTTAGTATAAGTGATCAAAAAAATGTAGCATCATTAGCTACGTCATTGAAGCAGAGTATGCCAGCTGAAATACAGCAATTGGCTCAAAAAAATAATATACCTAATTTACCTAAAGTATGGGCACTACTACAAGTAACGGATGTAGGGCAGTATGCAGATATAGAACCCCAAATATTACAAGAAGCTTCCAATATAGTGAAACAACTTGCGAAAGTCATAGCGCCTGAGAAAATGACAACAGCTACGCAACTTGGACAATCAATAAGCAACCTACCGTCTGAGACTGGTGATATCGTGACGGTATTAAATCAAATCGAACAATTTGTGAAAAAAATACCAAATCAGAGTAGCGTGAATGCGACAGTTGTGAGTCAGATTGAAGAATTGATGAAAAACGCACCAACTGAGCAGAGCGCGAGGGCGACAGTCGTGAGTCAACTGGAAGAATTGGTGAAAAGCGTACTAACTGGGAATAATACGAAGGCGACAGTTGACAGTCAGATCGTGCAATTGGCAAAAAACTTATCTACTGAGAATCATGCGAAGG
>CAXYVG010000064.1:0-21589 GCA_964292325.1 uncultured bacterium
ACGCTTTTGGCTTCTATTGTGCCTGTATTGTTGACAACCGAGCCTGTCAGAGCATCTGCCGCTTTGGCATTCATGACAACAAGCCCGCCGTCAGCTTTGATAAGGCCGCTGTTTTTGACCTCAGCCTTGACCTTGCTCTCATCGACAGACAAAGTGAGTAACCCATCGCCAGTAAAGTCTAAGGAAACCTTGCTGCCTGCGCCCAGGGCTGCTGTGCCTTCTTTAGCAAGAATAACGCCCTCATTGGCGGCATTCGCCCCTAGTAGTGCCACATAGCTGCCGTTTGCCGCTGTAATATTCCCCTGATTGAGTACCCCTTGTTGGCTGTCGCCGCTAAAAGTGTATTTGCCGCTTAAAAAGTCTTTGTCGCTAAGTTGTAAGGTTGATGCCACCAGACCGCCGACATTGACCTGGGCACCTTTGGCGAATAATACGCCATTCGGGTTAATAAGAAAGACCTTGCCGTTAGCGCTAAGTTGCCCGTAAATACTTGAGGCGTTATTGCCCAGCACCCGGTTAAGGGCGATAGAAGAAGCACCAGGCTGGATAAACTGCACTTTCTCGCCGCTCGCGATGCTAAAACTGTTCCAGTTGATGCTGAGTTTATCACTGGCCTGGTTGATAGTGACGTGATTGGTACCCTGTCCTGAGATGCTGCCTGTGCCTGACGCGACAGTACCGCCTGAGGGATTAGCCTGTACACCTGTCAGGGTGCTTAAAAAAACACCTGCTGCCGCTGCCACAGGTACGAGTTTTTTCGCCACTTTGGTCGCTACATTATAAACTTTGGATGTTATGCTATGAGTGCGTATCTTACGCACCGGATGATACGACATAAAGTGCAGTTTGCCACGCAACCAAGCGCGACGCCATTTTCTTTGCATAGGAAAAACCTCCTTATAAAATCGCTAAACGAGTGAAAAACGGTATGCTCACAAAACTACATAGTTCTATGCGTAGTATAGAAGGGGAAAAAAGAATTTGTATATGATTTTGGTCTAATTGGTGCTTTTTGTTACAGCCAATTAATGAGAAACTATTTTTCATCGACACAATTTTCCATTAAACCCATCATAACAAATAAATCTCTTTTTGATACCTACCTTTGGTATAGTCGAAAAAAAATAAAAGTATAGTCAGCACTATACTTTTGGATAGTGCTGACTATACTTTTAGGTAATCTGCAATATAACGTGGCTACTTGTCTTCGTTTAACCTCATTCGGGAGGCATACACTAAGAGTTGTGCCCGGTTGGTCAAATGGAGTTTCGCCAAAATCTCTCTGATGTGATATTTGATAGTGGCTTCTTTCAAATCTAAACGCTGCGCCATCAATCGATAGGTCAAGCCTTCTGTTAGTAATTGCAGGATCTCTATTTGCCGCTCAGTTAATTGCTGTTCTGTCTCAACGCTATTTTCATTTTCCGTCTGTCGCCGGCGATTAAATTCTTGTAAGAGCCGTTTGGCCAACCCCGGAGCCAGTGGCATGTCTCCTTCATTTAAGCTGTTTAGCTGCCGGAGAAATTGTTCGGGTTCCATATTTTTTAACAGATACCCCACGGCCCCAGCTTGTATTGCAGCAAAAAGGCTGTCCCCATCTTCGCTGGCGGTGAGCATAACGATTTTCATGTCAGGGTATTTTGTTTTTATCATCCGGGTAGTTTGGATGCCGTCGCAGCCCGCCATCTGAACATCCATCAGGATCAGATTAGGCCCAAGCAGTTCAATTTGGTTCAAGGCTTCTATGCCGCTTTTGGCTGTACCGACAACGTCAATATCATTTACATCTAAAAAATTCCTGATTCCCTGCAGAAACAGGCTATGGTCATCAACCAACAATACCTTCATGCTGCTTCACCTTTCCTAACGGCATTTCGATGATTACTTTTGTTCCTGCACCGGGTTTGGATTCAAACCGGACTTTCCCTCCGGCCTCGGCCGCTCTTTCCTGCATGATTGCCAGCCCATAATGGTTTTGCCCCACGCTTTGCCGGGACAAATCAAAACCCTGTCCATCATCGGTGATTATCACAACTGCTTTTACGCCTGATACTTCAAATTTTATCAACACGTTATTCGCTTTGGCATGTTTGCGGACATTGTTCGCGGCCTCCTGAATAATCCGCAACAATTGCAACGCTGCCATCGGTTCCAAAAGTCTGTCAAGTGGTTGCGACGAAAGGACAAGCTCCGTCTGAATTCCATAATTTTCTTGATAACGATAAAGGTAGTCGTTAAGCAATTGTAAAAAGTCCTGCGTTGAAGAAAAGCCTGTTTTCAAACCTTCAATAGTTTCCCGAACTTCAACATTGAAGTTTCTCGCAATTTCTAATAGACGCTTGACATGTGTTTTGGCATCTGTTTGCCGTTCTTTATCCAATAATATAAGAATTGTCTGCAACTCCATTTGAAGATAACTGCCGAGCTGTGCCGGTCCGTCATGAAAATCTCTGCCGATACGATTTCGTTCCGTCAGGATGGATAACGCCTTTTCCTGCTTGATAAGCTGTTCCTGCACCTTTTTTTGTGCAGTAATCTCCTTCCAGATAAAAGCTTTGCCCATGCTGCTGCCTTTTCGGTCAGAAAACTTGATGATATGCAGTTCGTAATAGTATACGTGATTATCTTTCTCCAGGCAGATTTCCTGCATCGCCCTTTGCTCTGCTGTTAATAGAGCCGCTAGAGAAGGCCAATTCGCAAAAACTTCGGCAGCCTGTTTGCCTTCTATTTGCGCCGGCGTGACCTCTAATAGGTTCGCTGCTGCAGTATTTAAGTCAACAACCCAGCCTTCGTTATCGATGACAGCCAGGCCGTTTCCCACAACATCTACCGCTTTAGCGTGTGCTAACGGCAAAAGGTTAATCACCTTCAGGGTAAAAAAACCGTAGGTCCAGACTATGCTAGTAATCAAAGAGCTCAAAGGCATCGGGGAAAACAGTCCGGTATGTTGCAAAAAGAGCCAAATTAAATTGCCAGCTAATCCAATGACCGGAGCCAAGGTAACAATGACAGCCTGCCGGCGACGAAGACCTGTACACTGTCTTATCCATCGGCTGCTCATGTATAGAATGGGCAGTATCAAAAAACAATTGTAAAAAAGCATCAGCCAATTGCCAATTCCCCGGACAACGGTTAGCACTTCCCCATCCAAGCTGATTCTTTTCCAATACAAACCATGCCACGCATTGGTAAAAAGAAGGAAATAAATGAAAGCCGGCACCAGAAAAAGAGCAGCCAGTGTCCGTTTGTTTAGCATTTGCCCGCGGTTGGTAATCTGCAAAAGAAATATCAGCCAAAAAGGAACCGGCAGCGTTGCCATCATCTGCTGAATGGTTACCCCCCAAAGCTTACTTTCCAATTCTTCGGCAGTACCGATGACTACCAGGCTCAATAACCAGATCGCCCGCGCCAGTAATGCCGCCACTAACGGCAAGGCGCCTTTACTTTGACGATACTGCCACATATAACCCGCTAACGCTTCTAGAATAAACGCCACCAACAGATAAAACCAAATATCTTGTAGAGGGTAAAAACTTAGTTCAATCATAAACTTCCCTTCATTAAAGCACAGCAATATTTTCAAAGTAAATATAAAATTAATATATATATATATTTCTACAAAAACGACTACTTTCCTGCCTGTTTTTTGGGGAACCATGAGAGGACGTCAGACTGGCGTTTCTCTTCCCATATAGTGTTTTATCCTGCAGGGAAAAATCTTATTATCTCGAAATAATAAGATATAATATATAACAGTCATCATCTTTGATACTGACTAGAGGAGTATACAGCACCATGAATATCCATCTATATTTATTCATTACAATTTTATTAGTCCTTTATGGCATCGGCAATTACTACATTGGCTTACGATGTTGGAGAATTTTTCATTTTTCTAATTCTTCAATACGTGGTAAGTGCTACAAATTGCTACTCACGTTATTGGCACTTGTTTACCCCTTCTCGCGCTTAGGCGAAAAACTTTTCCCTTCTAGTTTTATTGACTCGCTTACGTTTATCGGCTCCATTTGGCTTGGCACTCTCTATTATTTATGCCTTTTTGCTGCATTTATTGATATCATACGTTTTATCAATAAGCGTAAACCATTCTTACCATCAAAAGTAACGCAATATCCCCGTTTCATTGCAGTCGTAGTTTTATGCACAACACTAGGCTTAATTTCGTATGGTACCTGGAATGCTCGTCATCCAGTTACTCGCAGCTATGAAATTACTATTGCTAAGACCACTGGTTCACCGGATACATTACACGTGGTTATGGTGTCCGACCTCCATCTCGGCAACATTATTACCAATCAACGATTAACGAAATTAATCAATCGTGTTAACCAATTGGAACCTGATATCATCCTACTAGCTGGTGATATCGTCGATGGTAACGTCGAGGTGCTACCAAAGCAAAATATGATTGCCAACTTTACTAGACTTCACTCTACGTTTGGCACCTATGCCATTTTGGGCAACCACGAATATTTTGATCAAAAACCAGATCAGGCGATTGATTATTTAGAGCAGGGAAATGTCCATGTACTACGAGATCAATGGACTTTGATTGCCAATGCTTTTTATTTAGTTGGGCGAGATGATCTATCGAAGCAACGTTATACAGGCACTAGTAGACAAGACCTCGGAATGGTTATGACAGGCATTGATCATACGTTACCCATTCTTTTACTTGACCACCAACCTCACGGTCTACAAGATGCTGTAGACCAAGGTGTTGATCTACAATTATCAGGGCACACCCACCTCGGACAACTATTTCCTAATAGTCTTTTCACCAAAAATATATTTGAGATCGATTGGGGCTATTTGCATAAGGAAAGTTTACAAGTCATTGTCTCTTGCGGCGTTGGCACTTGGGGTCCACCAATTCGGATCGGAAATCATCCAGAAATCATTGATCTTACGATTCAATTTAAAAAAGCAGATGATACAGAGTAAGTAATCTGCATATTTCATTTATTTTTTACATATACTATTTTTTACCGATAATTTCTTTGCCTATGCAGGAAAGTTGACCTATATTGTATAATTTAAAAGATACATATAAGAAAAGACTTGGTTTCGACCAAGTCCTCAGACGCAGGCCGAAGCCTTAGTCGTTCTTACTTGGAATCGAGAAAGTGTTATACTTTCTGATTCCGTGAAAAAATTCGTTCTTATTATTGGAGTCGTTAAAGATACAATGATAAAACAATTCTGCAATTCATAAAATATGGTATTTTGAAAGGAGCTTATCACATGGCATTAATCAATGAAAACTATTTAAAATTGCCAGGTAGCTATTTATTCGCTGAAATAGCGAAAAGAGTCACCACCTTTAAAGCGGAGGTTCCCGAAGCAAACATTATCAGACTTGGTATCGGTGATGTTACAAAGCCCTTAGCACCTGCCGTCATTGCTGGCTTACACAAAGCAGTGGATGAAATGGCTGATGCAAAGACTTTCCGCGGTTATGGTCCAGAACAAGGTTATGATTTTTTGATCAAAAAAATCATTGCGACTGACTACACTCCTCGTGGCGTTGAGCTAGGAATTGACGAAGTGTTCGTCAGCGATGGTTCCAAGAGCGATGTAGGTAACATTCAAGAAATCTTTGGCACTGATAACAGAGTAGCGATTACCGATCCTGTATATCCTGTATATCTAGATACTAACGTAATGGCTGGCCGGACTGGTGACTTTGTTAATGGTATTTTTGAAAATGTAACATATCTACCATGCAATGCAGAAAATAATTTCACCCCTGAATTACCTACCGAAAAGGTAGATCTCATTTACTTATGTGTTCCTAATAATCCTACAGGCACTACTCTCTCTCGCGCCGAATTAAAAAAATGGGTTGATTATGCAAAAGCCAATGGTTCCATCATTTTGTTTGATTCTGCCTATGAGGCTTATATTCAAGACCCAGAATTACCTCGCAGTATTTATGAAATCGAAGGCGCTAAAGAAGTTGCCATCGAATTTAGATCCTTCTCGAAAACTGCTGGTTTCACAGGAACCAGATGTGCTTTTACAGTTGTACCTAAAACTGTTATGGCTGTTACCACTACCGGAGAAGCTCATCCTCTCAACAAGTTATGGAACCGTAGACAAACCACCAAATTCAACGGTACGCCATACATTATTCAAAAAGCTGCTGAAGCCGTTTATTCGCCTGAAGGTCAAGCACAAATCAAGGCCACTGTTAGCTACTATATGGACAATGCTCGCATCATCAAAGAAGGTCTCGAAAGCATTGGTTTAGAAACATTTGGTGGAGAAAATGCACCTTATATCTGGCTAAAAACTCCAAACGGTATGGACTCATGGGAGTTCTTCGATAAATTACTCCATGAAACACATATCGTAGGCACACCAGGTACGGGCTTTGGTCCATCAGGTCAAGGATATTTTAGATTAACAGCCTTTGGGAACAAAGAAAATACCATCGAAGCAGTCGAAAGAATTAAAACCAAATTAAAATTATAAGAAAAGACTTGGTTTCGGCCAAGTCCTCAGACGCAGGCAGAGGCCTTATTCGTTCTTACTTGGAATCGAGAAAGTGATATACTTTCTGATTCCGTAAAGAATGCAAAAAAGCAAGACATAACGTCCACGTATCGGACATTATGTCTTGCTTTTCTTTATCCATTGTTTTCATTTTGTATAGAAGATTTATATAGCTTTCTATTATTCAGTAACCAAACCTTCTCCGATAGTTTGCCTTCTTCTACATTACCTAGCACCTTTTGCATATCAAACATTCTAGCGTCGATCATATCTAGATGATGCAATATTTCAGCTTCAGGAATCATGGGGCGTTTCGGACTGCCGTACTCAGGCTCATAATGATGGGAAAGAATCATATGTTGTAATAATAATGATATTTCTGGATCTGCTCCGATCTGAGTAGCTGTTTGATCAATCATTTTAATACCCTGGATGATATGCCCCAGTAACTCACCCTCTACTGTATATTCTGATACAATTCCAAGTTCACTCGCATTCATTTCTGCCGTTTTCGCAATATCATGTAAAATTACACCGGCAAATAATAAGTCTTTATTTAATCCTACATAGATTTCACTCACTTTTTCGCCCATCCGAAGCATTGTCATAATATGATACATCAGGCCCGAACGTATCGCATGATGATTTTGTTTGGCTGCTGGATATAGCAGTAACTTTTCCTTATGATCTGTAATAATGTGACTTACAATTTGATGTATATCTTGATTCTTAATCTTATGAATATAGCTTTCAATCTCAGCATACATAAATTCTGGACTGTAGGGAGCAGCTGGCACAAAATCGCCAATGTCGAGGCCATCCTCCTCTGCTGCTACTCTAATCTTATCCACTCTAAGCTGCATCTTACCCTGCCACTCATGAGCGGATCCTCGTACCCGTACTAAGGTGTTTGGGAGATATTCTGGCTGTGATTCTGGGCTATAATCCCAAAGCTTCGCATTGATTTCACCAGTCTGATCGACTAAAGTCAAATCCAGATAACTCTTTTTATTATTTGTTATTTTACAATCTGCAGCTTTGATCAAAAAAAAGCTTTGTACCATATCTCCAGACTGTAATTGCCCAATTTTCTTATTATCCATTATAAAATTCTCCTTACTATATAATTCGCAGCAGACTAACAATACCGCTGTCATTTTCCTAGTCCTTTACATATGCTCATTCTTTACTGTCATGCATTTTAGCATCAATGATCGGGAAATTAAGATTATATTTCATACTAATTATACGAATCAGAACCGTTACAAAAAGGCATAGATACATTGCCCAATTTTCTGGCAGTAGCGGCTTGGTATAAAAAAAACATACTGCGCCACTAACCGAAGCCACAGCATATATTTCTTTTCGAAAGATGTAAGGTACATCGCCTACAAATATATCGCGAATCAGACCTCCACCAACGCCTGTAAGCACGGCCATCATCACCGTCAATAGCAGTCGATTATATTCATAAATAAACGCCATATTCGCCCCTGCAGCTGTAAAAGCACCTAAACCTACCGCATCAAAAATTAAAATAATATCCGCAAATTTATTAAACCATTGATAGGCAATGCAAACAAAAATGGCAGTAATCAAACTGATAATGATAAATAAAGGATATATAAATGCGGTAGGCGGCGTGATACCAATAAAAATATCCCGCATAATTCCGCCCCCTACAGCAGTCACCAAAGCCAACATAAATACGCCAAAAACATCCAATCGTTTTTGTATGCCTGCTAAAGCGCCTGCAGCTGCCGAAGCAATGGTACCAATGATTATAACTATATTTATTATGTCCATACAATAAACTCCTCATCAACTACCGATAACGATTTAATCTGCATCATTATCCACATTGTCCATAATTCTCCAGCTCACAGCATTTACCGACGATTCCATACTAAGCCGCCCTACAATTTGTTCCATCGATTTATCCGTTCGCTTATTGGCAATAAACTGAGCAATGACTTCCACCATCTCTGTATTCTCTATATCTTCACTATGAATCGCCCGTAGCATGAGCGGTTCCTCATGAACTACCTGTAATATAATCGCCCGCACATTGACTTCTCCATCAGCGCGACATACCGTACGAAAAAAATAACGTACCTCAGTATCTTCCAGTATCATCGGTTTCGAATTAATAATACGGGCAATCGGTCTGAGCAACACATTCGCGCTTAAAATAACGATAACACCGAGGCCAGCATGTAGTATGAATCCCATTCCCGTTAGCGTACCAACCGCAGCTACACACCACATCGTTGCCGCAGTATTCATACCGCGCACATTTAACCCATCCCGCATAATAACCCCAGCACCTAGAAAACCAATGCCAGTAACAACTTGGGCCGCAATCCGTGTAGGACTGGCTTCATTCGGTGTCAATAAACCCAGCATGACAAACATACAGGCACCAATACACACTAACGCATTGGTGCGAATTCCTGCCATACGTTGTCGTCGTTGACGCTCAAAGCCAATCGCCGTGCCAAACACTAATGCCATCCCTAAACGCAAAGCAAAGTTCGTTATATCCACCAATTCCATTCTTCTCACCCCGATATGATCCTATATAAATTTTAATACTATTATACCCTAACCAAGACTCTTCACTCTATTAGTTCCATGCCCACCAACAAAATCCTGCTTATAAAAGTCGTTCACCGTTCCCCATACCTTCTAGTATATGTGATTGAATATAAGAAAAGACTTGGTTGCAACCAAGTCTTCAGACGAAGGTCGAAGCCTTAGTCGTTTTTACTTGGAATCGAGAAAGGTTATACTTTCTGATTCCGTAAGAAAAGAGCAAAATCGCGATGCGCCTTTGCTCTTTTCCATATCCGTACTATTTTTTATCTATTCACTTTTCACAGCCACGTTTACTAACGTAAATATGCGTTTCCGTAGGCGATATTTTTTCCACTCGTCCCTCTAAATTCCCCTCTTTTAACTCTAGTTCAAGCCAAGGCGGAATATGATTGCATAGAATCTCAAGACTATAAAATTTTCCTTGCCGTAGTACAGGCATCAACACCTGCTTGGAGGTAATGCCACTACCATTTTCCTGGACTTCTTTGATTGATATATAATACTCGCCATTTGTGCGTTCAATCGGCACAGGTATGACTTGACTCGATACATTTTGACTCTTAGCTGCCTTATCTTCCTCTTGCGCTAATACATAATCGAGAAAAGAGAGCGGTGCCCCTTCAAATTCCCAAATACTACACTGCATCTTTTCTAATTCAAAGTATGGCATCCCGACAACTGTTAGACCAACAAACACTTTGCACTCTTCTAAAAACAAAGCAATTTCAGCCATTTGCGCCCGTAGTCCAGCCATCCCGCCCTGCTTATCTAAAGCAAACTTTTTCTCTCGACCAGCTTGCCATACGCCTTGCACTTTATGATAAATTACAATCGTACTCGGATCATATAATGAACTAGTTTCCCCATTTTCACCAAGACATACTGCAATATCCTGAGCCATAGCAGTTCCTCCTCTCAATTCAAATATATAGATCATCATCATTTACTTAGAATACCTTTTATCGCCAAATCTCCTTCATGGCAATCGTCGTGGATTGGCTATCCCTATAGCCCAGCCACGGCAGACTTACATATAGATATCAATCACTTAATGCCAATGACATTCGTTAGCAATAAAGCTACCATTTTCTAAGTGTTATATATAATATTTAAATTTCTAAACGAGCTACTGGTGTCCCGCCCTCAATATGTTCCTCCATAATAGCCTCTACATCATCATCAGTCACAGACCCATACCAAACATTATCAGGATAAACTACAACAATTGGCCCCTTTTCGCAAAGTCCAAAACAACCAGTATTCGATACGAAAACTTCTCCGCCTAAATCTCGTTCTTCAATTTCCTCAGTAAACTTCATAACAAGGTCTACTGCGCCTTTTGTGTGACAAAATCCTTTTTGTTGACCATTAATTCTAGAACTAGTACAGACAAAAATATGCTTTGTAGGTTTATTCATTATACATCATCCTTTCAAATCGCTTTTTTTAGTTGCTCCATCGAATAATCTAAGCCTTCTTCAATGGTGTAACAATACTCTACACTCATAATTCCCTTAGCTTCCAGTTTCTTTTGTGCATTATAACCAATGCGCATCGTTAAAACTGCATCACAATCACTAATGGCTTTGATCGCTGCATCTTTTTGCCCTTCTTCCGAATCACACTCATTAATGCCCAAGCAATATTGATTGGTTTTACGGGTCTCAAGAAGTTTGAATTTTGTACCTTGCCCTTCATAAATAAGCAGCTCTGTCGCATGGCCAAAATGTTGATCCACTAGCTTACCATGTTTGGAAGTTACAGCAATCTTATAGTGCCGGCTATCATTACTCTCGTCTACTGTAGGCTTTGTCACTGTTGGTTTCGTCATCCGAAACTCATTCGAGCGATCGTTACCAAGTAGACCAATCGCATCAGCCCGGCATTGTTTACAGTGTCTCATTTGTTGCATTTCAAGCTGACAAAGATCTCGCATTTCATTAATCTCTTTCATACTAGTCTGAGGGAATTGTTCAAAAACACTACCGGGAGCAGGAATCAGAGGCATGATATTTGTAATAAAAACGCCTAGTTCTTTCATCTTTTTTACCAATTCTGGAATATGATGATCATTAATTCCTTTAACCATTACAATATTGATTTTTACTAATACCCCATGGGCAACAAGATAAGCAATTCCTTCTAGTTGATTCTTAAGTAAGATAGCAGCACCAGCAGTTCCCGTATAGCTTTTACCTTCGTAATTAACGACCTTATATAATTTTGCACCAATCTCAGGATCAAGGCAATTGACGGTAACCGTAACATGATGGATACCAAGTTCCACCAGTTCATGACCATACTTCGGCAACATCAAACCATTGGTCGATAAGCAAAATAAGATATCTTCTTTCTTCGCTTGTATTAATTCTATCGATTTGCGCGTCACATCCCAATTTGCCAACGCATCTCCTGGTCCAGCAATACCAACAACACTTAAATTTTCAATATTGTCTTTTACCCATGAAAATTTTTTACTAGCCAGTTCGGGTGTAAGCACTTCGCTCGTTACTCCTGGTCTACTTTCATTGACGCAATCAAATTTCCGATTGCAATAATTACAGCTTATATTGCATTGTGGTGCTACCGGTAAATGCATCCGCGAATATTTTGTATGAGCCTCTGCGTTATAACAAGGATGTTTACTGTTGTCCATTGCTTTCACCTCATTTTCCCCCGGCTTTTGCAGGGTATATTTTTTTCATTATGGTTTTTGATAATATTTTTCATACATAGAACTTCGATACGATTTATATTTGTTTTCCAGTAATGTATTGGTAATTCGATCTAGCAGCATCATAGTTCCCGTATAACCTACGGACAATAAGCGTTGCCCTCCGACACGATCATGAATCGGAAATCCCAATCGAATCAAAGGAATATTGCCTTTTTCCGTAAGATAACGCCCATCGGAAGGACCAATCGCAATATTAACATTCGCCTGTTGGCACGCTGCTAAAATAGTGGCAAAATCAGTTTCCACTACTATATTGCTTTCTTCTAGCCGATCACCTAACTCTGCTGTTAGTAACTGACTGAGATTACCACCTTGACTACCAGTCGCAATCACTGCTGGAAAAACGCCATTTTCTAAGCAAGTTTTCGCTACCGAATATACCATTTCCGGTTCACCAAAAATAGCAACTCGTCCAGGAAAATTATATTTATGAGAATCAACCATTCCATCCAGCAAACGTCCACGTTCATTTTGTAAGCTCTCAGGAACCTCTTTACCTGTAATTTTTACTAATGTATTAATAAATAAATCTGTGTAATCGACACCAATTGGTATCGGAATATTATATAAAGGAACACCAAATTCTTCTTCTAAGTATTTACCCGGCGATATCGCATCGTCGATTGTCGCGCCCATTTGGATGGTCGCTACTGCGCCGCCCATACCTTTTATATCCACTATTTTGGTACCATTTTCACTCATTTTCGTATAGGTTGGTAAAAACGGTCGATCAAGTGTATCAGAAAAATCAGGACATAGTACATATTCAATTTCCATTTTTTCTAATATCCGTTTTAATTCACGAATATCGGCTGGACTAATATTAGGAATGATAATATTAATTTTATTATGTTTCGTTGTTGCTTCTGCCAATTGCATAACAATTCTTTTTAGTGTAAAAAAATAGCCCTCAAAATGACTCCCACCATAACCTGGCGTCGATGACGTTACAACTGGAAAACCTTCCATATGCTTGTCAACTAGATATTGATTTATAATCCGTTCAATATCCTCACCAATGGTTTCCGCTAAGCAGGTTGTAACAATACCAATCATCCCTGGATGATATACTCTGATAATATTATCCATTGCCTGTCTAAGATTTTTTTCTCCACCATAAACCGTGCCTTTCTCATTTAACGAAGAAGATCCCACATCAACTGGTTCATTGAAATGCTCTGCAATATGTCTGCGCATATAGGTACTACAACCTTGAGAACCATGGACAATCACCATTGAATTTTCAATACCTTTTAAGGCTAAGATGCCTCCCATTGGCATGCACATATTACAAGGGTTTTCATTTACATTGCGAACATGCACTTCATTCAGTGCCTTTTTAGCCATGATCCGTCACCACCTTGTCAATCCCTTTTGTTCTAAGACTAGTCCATACCGGTGAACAAACGGTAGTATATACTTCTTCCGCAAAATTTACAGCGCCTTCAAAACCACTGAGTGGATGTTTACGATCATGATTATGATCAATAAAGGCAACTCCCAATTTATAAGCCAGTGGCCGTTCTTTTACACCACCTACTAGCAAATTAGCGCCTTTTTCCATCATAAATCGTTCTAACTCCGCTGGATTGGCATCATCTAAAATAACCGTCCCATCATTTACTAAAGTATCAATGGTGTCATATTCTTCAGCTCTACCTGTTTGTGTACCAATCATGACAACATCAATACCAATTTCTCTAAATTGTTTAATTAACGAAATAGCTTTAAATCCTCCACCAACATAAACTGCTGCTTTCTTGCCTTCTAATTTTTTGCGATAGCTTTTGATAATGGATTCTACCCGATTGGTTTCGCGAAGAATGAGTTCCTCCGTCTTACGAATCATCGTTTCATCCCCCATGGCAGCCGCAATCTTTCGGAGTGATGTTGCCGTATCTTCGATTCCTAAAAAAGAAATCTGAACATAGGGTATGTTATAAAGTTCTTCCATCTTGGTTGCCATATAGATCATCGAACCTGCACATTGTATGATATTGAGTTTTGCTTTTGGTGCTAACTTCAAGGTTTCATAAGTAGAATCACCTGTAAAAGTCACATTGATTTTGACTCCCATCTCACGCAAGTAGTTCTGAATAATCCATGCTTCACCAGCTAGGTTAAAATCCCCTAGATAGTTAATAGTGTCAGTTTTCTCTACTGCACTTTTCTCAGCCGGTTCAATTAAACGAAGTAGTGCATCACCTGCTGCCCTGTAGCCTGCGGATTTATTGCCAATAAATCCGCTAGACTCTACAGGTATTACTTCAATATTATGTTTTTGAGAGGCAGCGCTGCAAATGGCCTCTAAATCATCACCAATTACCCCAACAATGCATGTCGAGTACACAAAAATTAGTTTTGCTTGGCACTTTTCCACCAACTCATCAATGGCAACTGTCAATTTTGGTCCTCCACCGAAAATAACATCTCGCTCTTTTAAATCCGTGCAAAAGCTATTGCGATATAACTCAGCGCCGCTGCTGAGACTACCACGAATATCCCAAGTATAACTAGAACAGCCAATAGGCCCATGTACTAAATGCACTGCATCTGTAACTGGATTGAGCACTACTCTGGCACCACAATACACACAAGCTCGTTGGCTTACACAGCCAGCTGAACTATCTGTATCACATTGCAATTGTTTCTTATTTTTGCCTTTCGTAACAATAAACCCATCTCGTTCTGAAATGATTCCCGTATTGTTTTCAGCCATTGTACATCTCACTCCTCTCTCAAAAACATATAGAATGATCATCATTATTTTCGCAAGTATTACTTAAACACAAAATCTTCTTCATAGCACCCGTCGTGTATGGATACCCCATACACGACAGACTAACAATATAGCTGTAATTTTCTTAGTGCTATATAGAATTACATCACTAATTCAAAGTCTTCATCACTTGCATCACGATCGGCTCTATCAAGAAGAGCATTACTGATCATTTCAACCACACGTAAAGCGCCACGATAACCAACAACTGGCAAGTAAGAATGAACGCTTCTATCAAGAATTGGGAAACCTATACGTACTAATGGAATATCTTCAGCACGAGCAATATATTTACCATAAGTAGTACCAATGATTAAATCAACAGGTTGATTTTTAATCCATTGATGCAATGTAAATAAATCACCTGCACTCTTGATGTTCGCTTCGATTCCAGTACCTTCCATCATCGTACGAATGTTATCTTCAAAACTTCCGGAAATAGAGTTGGAAGTACCACCTGGAGTACCTGTCAGAACATGAATGGGCTCCATGCCTAAGCTTAGTACTAACTCAGTTACACCAGTAACAATATCAGGATCACCAAAGATAGCCACTTTTTTGCCATGGAAATGATAATGAGTATCGGTCATAATATCAACTAATTGTCCACGTTCAATTTCTAGTTCTTTAGGAATTTCAGTGGTAAAGTTTTGACGAAGTGCCATCAAGAAAGCATCCGTTGCTTTAATACCAATCGGTGTTTTCAAAATCACAGCCGGTACTTGGCATTTTTTAGTTAATAAATCAGCAGCATCAGCAGATGCAAAACGCCCAAGAGCGATAGAGACTTTAGAGTTACCAGTATCTTTTAGCTCTGGAACTGTCACACCACCTTCAGGGTACATGTTAAATTCACCCGTCATAGGGGAATCAACAACACCTGAAGTATCAGGGAACATAATATATGGAACACCCATGCTTTCTGTTAAGCGTTTGATTTCTCTCATATCACCAGGATTTACAAAGCCAGGAATCAAATTAACCTGTTCTTTTTTCTCTTCTACTGTACTTTCGGCAAAATAAGTAACCATTGCCTTTGTCATATTAGAGAAACCAGTAACATGTGAACCTACATAACTAGGCGTGTTCGCATGAATTACGACTTTCCCCTCTGGCACTTCTACAGTTTTGATGATACTAGGAACATCATCACCAATTGTTTCTGTTAAACAAGTTGTATGAACTGCAATGATATCTGGTTTATACAGATGAAACACATTATTAATAGCAGTTTTTAAGTTTGCACCACCACCAAATACCGATGCTCCTTCTGTAAAACTACTAGTGGAAGCCATCACTGGATCACGAAAATGCCTTGTTAAGTGCATACGATGATACGAACAGCAACCTTGTGAACCATGACTATGAGGTAAACAAGCATGAATCCCCAGAGCAGCATACATAGCGCCAATTGGCTGACAAGTTTTTGCAGGATTAATCATCCCGCCACTATTACGTTCTTTTAGTTCTTTTGGTGTACAATCTAACATATTATGCCACTCCTTCCTCCGTAACTTTTCCTTCTAGTAAAGGTTGATCTTTCCATGGTGGAGTAATGAAATTCCAAGTCGGTGACGCAAAACCCATACTAACGTCTTTAGCAAACTGTACTGCACCATTAAAACCAGCATATGGTCCACTGTAGTCATAATTATGCAATTGTTTGGATGGAATACCCATTTTCTGAATCACATATTTATCCTTAATACCAGATGTGAAAATATCTGGTTTCAAAAGTTTAATAAATGCTTCTGTTTCAAAATGGTTAAGGTCATCAACAATAATGCTACCATCTACCATATCAAAACGCATACCTTTGTATTGACTTAATGGTATTTTTGTTTTGAGTTCTTCCAATCTTTCTGGAGAAACTTTTAAACGGAAACGTTTCTCATCAGCCTCAGGCATATAATGAGGGATATTTTTGCTATCAGCATCTGTCTTAATGTCAGGAATGACATGACGCCCTTCATAATCATCCCGATGAGCAAATTCATAACCTGCAAGTAGAGTTTCAATACCAAGTTCAGCGAATAGATTTTGAAAGTGATGACCACGAGATCCACCCACAAAGCAAAATGCTTTTTTACCATCACAGATTTTCTTATATTGATCAAGCAAGGGTTCAATTCTTGATAATTCTTTAGCAATTACAGCTTCTGTATTTTTCGTTAACTCTTCATCATTAAAATATAAAGCCATATTCCGTAGTGTTTCACATGTCGCCTGAACACCAATGAAGTTAACTTTCAGCCATGGTGTACCATATTTCACTTCTAGCATTTCAGCAACATAGTTAATGGAACGATGACATTGGACTAAATTCAGTTCTGCTGTATGAGCTTTTTTGATATCATCATAAGAACCATCACCTGTCATAACGCATACAACATGATAACCGATTTCTGTAAGAATACGTTCCACTTCCCAACCATCGCCACCAATATTGTATTCGCCTAATAAATTAATAGGGAATTTAGCAGGTGCTTTATCTTCAGGACTAGTACCAATCACTTTTTCCATCAAAATATTATTGGCAATATGATGACCTGCCGATTGACTAACACCTTTATACCCTTCACAACTAAAGGATAATACTTGAACACCATATTTTTCTTCTGCAGCTTTGGCTACAGCGCCCATATCATCACCAATCAGACCAACTGGGCAAGTAGCGCATAACGTAATAGCTTTCGGCTTAAAGATATCCATGACTTCGTCAATGACTTTCGCCAGTTTCTTTTCACCACCAAATACGATATCGCTTTCTTGCATATCCGTTGAGACACAATAATTAATGTAATTATCTGTCGGATCGTCTGAATGTGCTTTATTACGACGTACACCCCAGGCATAATAACCACAACCAATTGGGCCATGAACGATATGCACCATATCTTTGATTGGACCAATAACAACACCTTTACAGCCGGCATACGCACAGCCTCTATTAGTGATAATACCAGGTATCGTACGAGTATTGGCTTCAATTACTTGATTTTCTATCTCGCCATTTTTAATAAAAATATGTTTTTTACGATTTTTTTGAACTTTCGCTGGGTATTGGTCGAGTATATCTTGAAGTTGCTTTTCATTAATTGCCATGCCCCTTACCTCCCTTGTTATACTGCAGTTTCTCCCGTTTCACCAGTACGAACTCGTACGGCATCTGCGATTGGTAATACAAAAATCTTACCATCACCGACATTATTGCATGTTTTATTAGCAGCAATAATGGCCTGTACTATTTTATCTACCTCATCATCATGAGCAAGAATGGTAAAAAGTCTCTGTGGACATATGCTGGTACCAACTAGAAAATCAGTAATCAGCTTTTCTGCTTCCCCTGTTTGATCCTCTCCAGCCATAAGAAGAAGTTCGTTTTTCCGTTCCAAAATTAATGATGGATTTGTTACTATCTTGCCGCGACCTTCTACTTTAAAAGCAGTAAAACCAGCTACTCCGGCTTCGACTAATGCTTTTTTAGTAGCGCTCGTCTTATTCATACGCACGACTGCCATAATTTCTTTCATTCTTATCCCTCCTTCTTATAGACTTGGGATCCCACTAGAAATGGTATACGCTTGATCCACAGGGCTAATGAAAATTTTACCGTCCCCATAAGCACCCTGTTCACTACTTCGAGCATATTTTAATATTAAGCGAATCATATCGTCTTTATCTTCATCACGGATAGCCATCATTAACATTACCTTAGGAATTTCATCATAGATGATGCCAGAGATTTTAATACCTTTTTGTTTACCACGGCCAACTACATCAATCACGGTTGCCGCATGAAAACCAGCTCTGGATAACTCTGACAATACTTCCTCTTTCTTCTCTGGTCTAATAATTGCTCTAACCATTAACATATTGTTTCCCTCCAATATTTTTCTTATCTTTTAGGCTAGACTTATATATCCATAAAACCATGTTCCATCATAATTTCTTCTAGTCTATCTTGCGTCATTGGTTTAGGAATAACAAACATTTTATTACCATCAATGGCTTTAGCTAGTGCACGATATTCATCAGCTTGATTTGATGTTGGATCAAAATCAACAACTGTCTTTTTATTAATTTCTGCACGTTGAACCAGATTATCACGAGGTACAAAGTAGATCAATTGGGAACCAATTTCTTCAGCGAAAGCCTTAAGAAGTTCATATTCTTTATCAACTTTACGACTGTTACAGATGATACCACCTAATCTAACTTTACCGTTTACAGCATATTTTTGAATACCTTTTGAAATGTTGTTCGCAGCATATAGAGCCATTAACTCTCCCGAAGCAACAATATAAATTTCTTCCGCTTTACCTTCGCGAATCGGCATTGCAAAACCACCACAAACAACATCACCAAGAACATCATAGAATACATAATCAAGATCTGGTGTATAAGCACCTAACGATTCAAGCATATTAATGGAAGTAATGATACCACGGCCTGCGCAACCAACACCTGGTTCTGGTCCGCCTGATTCAACGCACATCGTACCACCGAAACCTGGTTTTAAGATATCTTCTAGATCAATATCGTCGCCTTCATCTCTTAATGTATCAAGTACTGTTTTTTGGCATAACCCATGAAGTAAAAGTCGAGTTGAATCTGCCTTAGGGTCACAGCCTACCACCATAATATGTTTACCAGCTTCTGCTAAAGCACCTACTGTATTTTGAGTAGTAGTGGATTTACCAATACCACCTTTTCCGTATATCGCAATTTGTCTCATAATAAAAATCCTCCTCATAAATTTAATTTTTTCTTTTGGAGTTGAAAATACTATGGTTTTCACTTATAATGAAAAATGGGTAAATCAAATAAGCCCTGGTGTCCACTAGGAGTTAAAGATTTTCCACGCCTCATAGATACCGCAAATATCTATGAGGCACTTTGCTAAAATTGGGCTGATTGTATTCGATAGCCTCACCTCCTTAATTTCCTGAAAAAAACACAGATGGAGCTCATAAACGTCTTACCGTTTATAAGCTCCATTGCTCAGTTTTATTTGTTTTATTTGTTTTATTTGTTATAAGTTTTTAACAAAAGACAAAAAAACTTACAAACAGATATACATCTACTTGTAAGCACCATTGCTTTTATTTATTAACTTGTATTGAGTATAGCATATATTATTTATATCAGCAATGCCTTTTCAAATAGTCGCAATATTAAATTTTTATTCAAAAATAATATTGAAAAATCAACATATAAATTGGAATTGTTATCATGGATGAAATCGTTGTCACCGTCGTCATCACTGCTGCATATTCCGCATCGGCTTGATGTGACTTTGCAACCACAGCAGTTAACGTCATAACAGGTAAAGAAGCTTGAATAATAAAGACTTTTTTCATTAATATGGGTAACGGTAGAGCATACGTTATGCCTAAGATAATGAGGGGCGCAATCACAAACCGTCCTAACAGAATCACTACCATATCCTTACTGATTTTAATGTTTTTAAGTTTTACACCATATATAGCAATACCGATAAATAGCATCGATAATGGAGTTGTCATGTTTCCAAGGTATCTAAACGTATCTAGGAGAAAATGTGGTAACGTGATATCAAGCAAAATAAATACAATTGCTAACATAAATCCCATTAACGGCGGTGAAAAAATCTTTTTTAGCATTTCGCTATTTACTGCAGCTCGCCCTTTCTCTTGACCAACAGCACCATCTTTTCTGATACCATTCGTCCCGATCGTCCAAAAAAGTGTTGTATTGGCAATATAATATAGCAGAACATAAGGCATACTGTCTTCACCAAATAAAGCTAAATTTACTGGTAAACCAATAAAAATAGTATTGGAAAAAGCAAACATCGAATAAAAGGTCCCTTGATGTTCTTTCTTAATACCAAACAACTCAGCAACAATATACCCTCCGGCATAGCAAACTGCAATCGATAAAAAAGGTACTGCTAACCCCGGAGCAATATGTATGAGTTTTTCTTTCGTAAAGGTGCTCATCAAATTCCATAACATATAAGAAGGAATCGCAAGATTTGTGATAATTTGCGAAAAGACCTTTCCTACTTCTTGATTAAGCCAACCTTTTTCCATAAATACATAACCCGTTATAATGATTAAAACAATGCTAAAAATACTGGCAATGGTATCAAAAAATATCATCGTATACTCCCATCTATCATATATTCATGATGCCCTACAAGCAATTATCAAGAATACCCGTTAATCGCTGACTAATAATGTAATTGCTTATTCTTCCGTGTATTATACACCTAATATAGCACAAAAACTCGACATATTACATCAAATCCCGATTACTCGTTTATAAAATAAATGCACTCACACCAAAAAGTGAGTGCATTTATTTTACTTAACCACCCAAATAGGCTTTGCGCACATCTTCACTGGCTGCCAATTCTTTCGCATCACCAGCAAGAGTAATGCGGCCTGTCTCTAAGACATAAGCCCTATGAGCAATGGATAAGGCCATATGAGCATTTTGTTCTACGAGTAGTACCGTCGTGCCACTCGCGTTGATTTCTTTTATGATCGAGAAAATTTCTTTTACAAGCAGTGGTGCAAGTCCCATCGATGGTTCATCGAGTAATAGCAGACGAGGACGACTCATTAACGCTCTGCCCATCGCTAACATTTGTTGCTCACCACCTGACATGGTACCTGCTAATTGAGTGCGTCGTTCAGCAAGCTTTGGGAATCTTGCAAATACGTTTGCAAAATCTTCTTTAATGCCTTTGCTATCTGTACGAATGTAAGCACCTAGTTCTAGGTTTTCCATCACCGTCATATTGGCAAAGACTCGTCTACCTTCAGGAACCTGCGAAATGCTAAGCTTTACGATATCTTGCGCTGCTTTCCCGGCAATATTGACTCCGTCAAATAGGATCTTGCCTGTCTTTGGTTTTAATAGTCCGGAAATGGTACGCAAGATCGTACTTTTCCCAGCTCCATTCG
>CAXYVG010000065.1:0-21395 GCA_964292325.1 uncultured bacterium
TGTCAAGGTCAATTGAACTGCCGATAAGCCATCGCATAGCGATTTCGTTCTTCTGTGAGGGTTGTCGCACCGTGAGGTGCGCTTCTACTCGACCCTGTTGCCCTGCTGTTGCCTTTGTTTATGGGGCAAGAGATATCGTTTATAGGTTGTATATTCTAGCCAATGTAATGATGTGCAAATAAAAGGCGAACGATTAATCTTACAGGTACGAGAGACTAGCACTACAGATCAACGGGCGAATATCCTGAATGCTTGGTATCGTGAACATATAAAGAAGGAAATACCACCACTGATTGAGAAATGGCAGAGGATGATTGGCGTTGAGATAGCTGACTGGGGTGTTAAAAATATGAAAACACGCTGGGGTAGTTGCAATGCTAAAGCAAAGCGTATTTGGCTGAATCTTCAGCTTGCTAAGAAATATCCAAAATGTCTGGAATATGTTGTTGTTCATGAGCTTGTTCATTTGTTGGAAAAAAAGCATAATAAGGATTTTGTTGCCTATAGGGATAAATTTTTATTAGATTGGCGAATTACTGAAGATGAACTGAATGGACTTATTTTGGACTATATAGAGGAACAATCATAATAATTGAAATAACGTATGGTGTGGGGGTGAGCAGGAAGAGTAGGGATATAATATTCTGAGGAAAAATAACTCAAAGAATGACTGAAAAATCAACAATAAGACGCTAATAAAATAAGAGCATGGCTTGCATACATGGGTACAGATTACGTTTATTTTGAAAATCGATAAGTCCTCATAGTTTACTGCTTTTTTTTGTAAGCTCTCGCCTATTCCAATATCATACATTATTTAGTAGGAATAGTAATTACTCACAAGGAGTTTGTCAAAGCGGGAAGAATATAAAGGTTTATCATGAGTAATTTACAAATCACGAAATATATAATCAAGGTGGGGATACCGATGTCATCGTCAATCCAACTATTTCGCATTGGGGATCAAGTAGAAGCTCTGACTGGTCTAACCGTTCCTTTGGAAGCAAAGTTACAGAGGATTATCGAAGACAATATGGAATCTTTTTTCGATATCTCGTTTCTCGCCAGTGAATATTCCACAGGGAGAGTGCATGGAGGTAGAATCGATTCGTTGGGAATTGATAGTACAAATTGCCCAGTAATTGTAGAATATAAGCGCAGTCTAAGTGAAAATGTGATGAATCAAGGACTGTATTATTTGGATTGGCTTCTTGACCATAAGGCCGAATTTGAATTGCTAGTCTTAAATAAATTTGGCAGAGAGCAGGCAAACCAGATTGATTGGAATGGCGCTCGTCTTTTATGTATTGCGGGAAATTTCACTAAGTATGATGAATATGCAGTAAAGCAAATAAATCGAAATATCGAACTGTATCGTTATGTGAAATATGGGGAGGATCTTCTATTATTTGAACTTGTGAATGCAGTGATTAGCGAAAAAAACAATACAATCGCAGGATATGAAACAGATAAACAAAGTAATGCCACTACAAACAGTGGTAAAACTGTACAGCAGTTTATCGATGGCTCACCGGAGACTTTGAAAGATTTATATAAAATACTTAAGGATTATTGTACTCAGCTTGGTGATGATGTAACAGAGAAAATCGGAAAGCAACAAGTTGTTTTTAAACGCTTTAAAAATTTCGCATGTATTGAAGTACATCCTAGAGATCATGAGTTGGTAGTGTATGTAAAAGTAGATCCGGACAGTGTGTCTATAGAGAATGGTTTTACTCGTGATATGCGAGGGATCGGACACTGGGGAACTGGAGATTTGGAGATTCGTATTCGTGAACGAGCACAATTGGAAAAAGCAAATGAACTTATACAACGAAGTTATGATATTAGTTAATTGTGTAGGAAGGTATAATGGTGAAACATGATATACATGGGTGGTGAAAAACAAAAACTTATCTCATAAACAAACTACTAAATGATGTTTTACATCTTTTCCTTTGGTACAGAAGAGATGGATCATATGGAAATGATTACAGCTCTGGTATATAAATTAATAGATGGAGCATCGCTCAAGGACTATGAAGAAGCTGGTTGGGCGGGAAGAGTAATGAAAAAGAAGACATTTGAGATTCAGTAGTTTTACTGGACCTCAAATGTCTTTTCTATATGGGGAAACGTAGGAAGAAGAAGATCTGTTAGAATATCATTCACACATTAGTCAGATTTGAGTGAAAAATGCAGAAGGAATATCATGGGAATGTGTAGAATCTACAATACGACATAATTCGCAGTTGTATCTGGAAGGTAAAGTTATAGATGTCACACTAAATTACTTGGCAACACTTAAACGGAAGAAGATGAACTATATGCTGTTTCATTCTAGTATATGTAAATATATTGCTGTATCTCTAATGGTTGTTTTTGTACTTCTTTTTAGTGCGGGAGATGGGCTTGCTGCCAGTACTACCAAAAAATCGGTGCTGGTTTTAAATTCATATCATTTGGGATATAAGTGGTCTGACGATATTATTGAAGGCATACAGGCTGTTTTTGCTCCTAGCGCTCAGAATATAGAATTGCACTTAGAATATATGGATACCCAGCGGATAGCTGACCCTGAGTATATGCAAAAGCTCTACGAAGTGTATAAGTATAAATTTGCGAGCCAAAAATTTGATGTGATTATAGTTTCAGATGATCCGGCGTTTAATTTTGTACGCAAGTATCATAATGAGCTGTTTCCAGAGACACCTATAGTGTTTTGCGGGGTCAATTACTTTGAGGATTCCATGCTGACCGGTGAGCAATTGTTTACTGGCGTTGTAGAAAATCAAGATATAAAAACTACCATTGAAGTGGCTTTAAGGCTACACCCTGACACTAAAAATATTTATTATGTGAATGACAGGACAGTGACTGGTAGAGCCATAGAAAAAGTATTGTATGAAACTATGCCGTTGTTTGAAGATAGGATCAAATTTATTTCGCTGGTGGACAACACTATGGCGCAAAATCAGTTAGCAGTTTCCCAGTTGCCGCTAGATAGCTTGGTCTTATTTCTGATATTTTTTCAAGATGCATCGGGGCAGCGTTTTTCTTATGATGAAGGCATTTCGCAAATTTCAACTAAAAGTTCGGTTCCGGTTTATGGGGTATGGGATATGTATTTAGGCCATGGCATCGCAGGCGGAATGCTTACCAGTGGTTATTATCAGGGCGAAGCGGCAGCGAATATTGCACAGCGGGTTATCAATGGTGAAACAGTCTCAAATATTCCTGTTGTAAAAAACAGTCCGAACTATTTTATGTTCGATAACCTTCAACTTAGGCGTTTCGGCATAAGCAAAGCTGATCTCCCCTCAGACAGTTTTGTGATTAATGATTTTTATTCTGGGAAAAAACAAGTTCTGGTACTGAATTCATACCATTATGAAATGAGCTGGATGGATGGTATCATTTCGGGTATTGAATCAGTAATAGATCCTATGTCGGATATGGATATATGCTATGAGTTTATGGATATAAAACATAATCCCGGACCAGAATATATCCAAAAGTTATACGAGATATATAAATATAAATTCAATAATAAACATTTTGATGCCATTATAGTATCTGATGATGATGCCTATAAACTCTTACTTAAATATCAGCCAGAGCTTTTTCAGGATGTTCCGGTGGTTTTTTGTGGCGTGAATTATTTTCAAGAAAACGATTTAAAAGGGAAAGGTCTGTTTACCGGTGTAGTGGAAGCTATAGATGTAAAAAAGACATTAGAAATTGCATTGAAGTTGCATCCTATCGTCAAACGGATTGTTGTAATTAATGATAACAGTACTACAGGAATAGCGAATAAGAAACTGCTAGAACAAGCTGCTACAGATTTTCCTACGGTCCAATTCATATTTTTTGAGGATATGAATATGACTGAAATACAGAACAAAGTAGCCGCTTTAACAGATGACAGTTTGATTTTATTAATGACGTTTAATAAAGATAAGTCCAATAATGTTTTTTCTTATGAGGAAAGTATCCGTTTAATTTCAGAAAAAGCCACAGTGCCTATTTATGGTTTGTGGGACTTTTATTTAGGGCATGGGATTGTAGGCGGCATGATCACAAGTGCTTATAATCAGGGCGCGATGGCAGCCCAAATGCTTTTACGCATATTATCTGGGGTTAATCCTGCTGATATTATGGTACAAAAAGAAAGCCCCAACCAATATATGTTTGATTACAATTATTTGCAGCGCTTCAACATTAGTACCGACCAGCTCCCGGCGGGTAGCATTGTAGTGAATCAACCGATTGCTTTTTATCAGCGCTATCAATCGACCTTTTTGGGAATTTTGATTTTTGGGATGCTTGCTTTGCTGATTATTCAGCACTACAAGGCGCAATTAAGACTCAAAATTTTTGCAACCACAGATGCTTTAACCGGAATTTTGAACCGGCGTACCGGCCTTGCGCTGATAAAAGAGCAAATGGATATCGCGAAACGTTATAATACTAAATTAACAATTGGTTTTATAGATTTGAACGATCTTAAAGTAGTCAACGATACAGGCGGTCATGCGGAAGGCGATAAACTTATTCATGTCTTGGGGCAATTACTGACAAAACAGCTCAAAGCATCAGATGTTTTGTGTCGGTTTGGCGGTGATGAGTTCGTGGTTGCCTTTACGAAATGTGATATGGAAAATGCCATGTTGATTTGGGAGAAGTTTGAAAAGGAACTTACATTGTTTAATGAAAATAGTGGAAGTGTATATGTACTAAGTGTCAGCTCTGGTTTTGCTGAATATGATCCAAAACGAACAGTTTCTATGGATGAGCTTATTAATATGGCAGATGATGCGATGTATGCTGCAAAACGCAAATATAAGTTAGAGCGTGGTAGCGTGAATAAATAAACTTATACTTACTTTGAAGAAGTTAAGCCTGTCCCCTAATCTCTATGATGTCAATCATGAATTATGATTGACATCATTTTTTTTACGCAGCTGTAGTTTATTCGAGACATACCGTTGATCCTTTTTTGCTATCGATGATTTTGGTAGTACTCTATAGTCTAGTTATTAACTAAAAAATAATATTTTGTTAACTAAGTGTCAAAAATCTAGAAGTATAATATAACTAAAAAATAGTCGTTTGATTGCAATAGAGGGGGATTACATTGAAAGCATTAATAGTAGATGATTCAAGTTTTGCTAGACGAACACTCGAAACATTTCTTAAAAGAAATTTTCCTAATATAGAAATTACTTTAGCTTGCAATGGGCGAACTGGTTGTGCTGCTTTTGTTCGCGAAAAACCAGATTTTATATTTACCGATCTATTAATGCCTGAAATGGTTGGACAAGAGATGATTAAACAAATACGAGAAATCGATAAGCAGGTTCCAATTTTTGTATTAACAGCCGATATTCAGAAGGTTACTAAATTTGAATTGATTCAGTATGATATTATGGCATTTATCAATAAACCATTAACCAGTGAGAATGGAGAAGTTATCAAACAAAAGATAGGAGTAGGAATCGATGCTTAGTGAAATACAAACAGATGTGATAACAGAAGTTGTAAATATAGCGATTGGGCGGAGCGCATCTCTCTTATCTGAAATGACAGGACGAAAAGTGGAATTATCCGTTCCTTATATTGATCTTCTTACGATAAGGGATGTAGAAGCTCCAATTTTTTCACAATTCGCTGTTGATAAAGGACATATTATCTCTTCGTCGATCAAATTTGGAAATGAATTTCAAGGGAAAGCATTTTTATTGTTTCCGGCTCGTCAGGCTAAGCTTTTAGTTGGCTTGTGTCTAGGAGATAGTGTCGATGATATGAATACAAGTGATAAAGATTTATTAGATACTGATTTTGATGTTTTAATGGAAATTAGTAATGTTATTTTAAACGCGATTATGGGTGGATTAGGAAATTTTCTCGAAGCAAAGCTAGTATACTCGCTACCTGAGATAGACATGTTATTTGTCTCTGCAGAGGGGCAAAGGGGATTATTGCAGGGACAAATGTATGTATTAGTATTGCAAGCAAAACTTGGTTTGGCGGATAATCAATTTGAAGGAACGATTTTGATCGCTTTGAGTTTAGACTCAGTAGCGCAGTTAATTAACCGGATTGATCGATTGGTGGGGAATTCACATGAAGCAAGTTTTTGACCATATTTTGGATCATCTACATTTAGGAGTCGTACTGATTGATCATAACTATAGAGTGTTAGTTTGGAATAGTTGGCTGGAACGAGTCAGTGGCATCCCCAAAGAGGAAGCGATTGGCGGATTGATTGGTGAGAGTTGTCCATGTTTTCAAAAGAATAGCTTTAAAGATATGCTGGATAATGCCATCCTCAATGGTGAGCATCGATTTTGTTCGGGGATGTTACACAATGCATTTATCTATCCCAAGGATAAGGCGGATATCACTGAAAAAGGTCGGCAAAACATGCAGATTGAGGCATTTTATCAAGAGGGAGAAGTGTTTGCGTTAATCCAGATCAGCGATATCACCAGTCAGTATCGACGTATTCACTGGCTGCAACATTTAGTCAAGGAGCTTGAAGTGGACTATGAATCAGTTAAGGAATCTGAGGAGCATGCCAAACGTAATGCGTTATATGATCCTTTGACGGGGTTATGTAATCGGACCTTATTTTATGACCGACTCAGACATTCTTTGGATCAAGCTAGTAGGAATGATCAAATTGTAGCCTTGTTTTTTCTAGACTTGGATGGTTTCAAATCGGTGAATGATTCAATGGGACATCTTAGTGGCGATTTATTGCTCAAAGAAGTTGCTAACCGCTTGACTATGGTTGTGCGCAAAACAGATACCGTCTGTCGATTGGGTGGCGATGAATATACCATTATTCTTTCTGACATAAAAACGAAAAATGATGTGGAAACGATAGCCGAAAATATTCGTAGTTCATTATCGGCCGAATTTAATCTGGGAAATAAAAAGATATTTATTACTGTTAGTATTGGGATTAGTCTATTTCCGGTAGATGGGGATGACTCGGAAACTATGGTAAAGCATGCTGATTGTGCTATGTATTCAGTAAAAGCCACTGGTAAAAATGGATATAAATTTTACTCGATTCTATAGTAATTTTTGGAAAGTGACTTGATGAGTAGTTAGTAATTCACCATTATACGAGGGAACGTAGGAGGTCTTGATGAGATATCTGTTTGAACCCGCAGTTCAATTGATGAATCGCCTGAAATACGTTTATAAGTTTGGGGTAATTGGCTTATTGATTGTAGTACAGGCATCTGTATTGATTTATATGCTGGTATCAGAATTGAACAAAAATATTGAGTTTGCTATGCGGGAGCAAGTCGGTATTCAATATGTTCAAGCATTGGCCGATTCACTGAATGAAGCGCAGACATATCGCAGTATTCACTATGATTTCTTCCATGGTACTAGCTCTTCAGGAGATGTGCTTGCCCAGCAAGCTAAAGTAGATGCGGCATTAGATAAAGTGCAGGTGATAGATGATCAGGTAGCTAGCCAAATGGAGACAACCTGGAAATTACAGATGCTAAGGCAAGAGTGGCTTGCTCGTAAGCAGGTTGCACTTGATGTTGGAGAAAATCAACAGGTAGCGTTTGAGTTAGATAGCCGGTGGCTTAATCAAATGAACGATTTAATACAGCATGTAGGGTATGAATCGAATTTAGCAATGGATTCTGATTTTGATACATCGTATCTAGTCGATTCTGTACTGCGCAAATTGCCTGGATTGATGGATACATTGAGTATCGTACAGGGATTAGCGATTCAGCTAGATGATGAGAAACTTTCGCCAGATAGTAAAAATCGCTTATTACAGGTTGTAGGGTTGGTGCGTTCTAGCCTAGAGCAAACAGATCACAATATACAACTAGTATTTCGGCATAATGAAACAATCAAGAGTAAATTGGGTGCATTACATACTAGTCTCACAGATGCTGTGCCGATTTTTGCCTGGAATATTGAACAAAAGACAGTGGGGCACCAGGGGTTGCCTATTCCCAAACAATTGTTGATTACCACTGGGAATCAGGCCATTCAGAATGCTGGGGCATTGCATAAGGAAGAATTGAAGGCTATAGACCAATTGCTTACTATACGAATTAATAAAAATCTACAATACAGGAATATGGTGGTTTTATTTACGGGAGGTATTCTACTATTAGTTTGTTATCTTTTCTTAGGATTTGATATGTCAGTACGCAAAGCGGTATACCAATTAAATAACATAATGATTTGTGCAGGGAAAGGCGATTTAAACGTTCGTGGCCAGATTTTTTCTCGGGATGAGATGGGCTCTTTAACTTACGCCATTAATAATACCTTGGATTCATTGCAAAAAATGTATGAAGAAGTACAATTGTCTCATAACAAACTAGAAGTCTGGAATCAAGAATTAGAACACAAAGTTGCAGAACGGACAGCATCTTTGCGAAGTCTTCTCGATCATGCGGGGCAAGGTTTTCTTTCTTTTGGTGAAGAACTGAGAGTTAGTGGGGAATACAGTGCAGAGTGTGCGGCAATTTTTCATCGTGATATTGGCGGAGAGGCTGTCCAATCTTTAATTTATCCTGATGACCGAGAACAACAAACCTTTATAGAAGCTGTTATTAGAAAAATTTTGTGCGAAGAAAAAGAAGTCTTGCGGGAAACATACTTTTCCCTTTTGCCTGAGGAAATTGTATTTAATAGTAGTTATATCAGCGTGGATTATAAAATGATTGATAATGCCACGGATCCTAGTCAACGCAAAATCATGCTGATTCTTACCGATCGTACGTTGGAAAAGGCCATGGAAGACCAAGTGCAGGTCGAGCGAGATATCTTGGCTATGATTGTGCATGTAGTCACTCATGCAGCGGATTTTTTTGCAACGGTTAGTCGGTATACGAGCTTTTGTCAAGAAGGCATGTCAAACTTGCTCTATGAGAAAAAAGAAACCAGTGAGATACTGGCTACTTTATTTCGGATTGTTCATACTTTCAAAGGTACGTTTGGACAATTGCGCATGGGAAATGTAATGAGAAAATTACATGAGATGGAAGGAATGCTTGATCATATTCGTTCAAATGAAATAGTTGGGTTAGAAGGTCAACTATTGGCAGAAAAGTTAAGTATCTTTACATCCGAAACCATGCTTAGCTGGTTAAATGAAGATGTAGAAATAATAAAAGATAAACTGGGAGAAGATTTTTTCCAACGGGGAAATATGCTGGTAGTTGATAATGAACGATTATTAGAAATTGAAGAAAAAGTTCAACGTATGCTGTCTTGGAGTGAGTGTAGTTTGTTACTTCCTGATTTAAGGCGCTTGCGGTATAAACCGGTAAAAGAATTATTGCAGTCATACCCGGAATATGTGGTTGCCTTAGCGGAGCGAAACGAAAAAACGGTTTATCCTTTTGAAATTGAAGGTGGTGAGACGCTGATTGATCCTTTGCAATATTATGATTTTATAAAATCATTAGGACATGTTTTTCGCAATTCGATTGTGCATGGGATAGAGTCATTCACAGAGAGAGTGGAAAGTGGTAAGGATGAGATCAGTAAAATTACTTGCGAGGTTATAGAAAATCAAGCAGGAATAACCATTATTATTTCTGATGATGGACGTGGTATGGATGTAGAGCATATTCGCAATACTGCCTTAAAAAAAGGAATTTGTACTCCTAAAGAGGCTAGGATTATGACAGAGGACGATATGATGCAATTGATTTTTGCTGATGGTTTTTCAGGAGCCAAAGAGGTAGATGAACTAGCAGGGCGGGGTGTAGGACTTTCTGCGGTACGAACGGAGTTAGAAAAACTTGCTGGAACAGTTCGTGTGAAGACCACATTTTCCAAGGGTACACAGTTTCAATTTTTCTTACCCTTTACGCATGTAGAAGAACATGAACCCTACTCGATTCGCCAGTTAGTTACTCCGCTAGTAAGTGCTGCAGAACTTCTTCTAAAGAAGGATACTGGTTTGCAATTACATAAGCGTACATATACAGAAGGTACAGTTGGAGGAAAAATTAAACTTCATAAGATTACAACCTTTCTTGGTATAAGGGGACTTGCAAATGGCAGAATGGTATTGAGTGCTGATCAGGAGGTTGTAGAACAATTGTTAACTGAGCGTTCTGAAGAGGCAAGCGACTCATCACTTGATCGGCGGATGGAAAACCGTCTATCTCAGTATGCGAATGAAATATTTGAGCAGGCCATCAAAGAACTACCTGATTGGAGGGATTCTGTTATAACGGAAGCCTTAGTCAGTATTTTGGCAGAAGATGCTTCTGTTAAGTATCCACAATCGGAAACACCAACATGGTTACTTGATACCGATTTAGGAGAAATCACTTTAAGTTTAATTTTTTAATAAGTGTTACAAAATAGAATGTTAAGAAGGGAAGGGAAAGTTAACATGGCACGAATTATGATTGTTGATGATGCATTAATGATGAGGATGACATTGCGTAAAATTCTTGAAAAAGCGGGACATGAGATTGTTGGTGAAGCAATAAATGGGGAACAAGCTATTTTAAATTATCCCCAATGCCAGCCTGACTTAGTAACTATGGATATCACTATGCCAGGGCTGGGGGGGATTGAAACTATTAAGCGTATTATTGAATCGAATCCAGCAGCAAATATTGTGGTCATAAGTGCATTAAGTCAAAAAAGATTTGTTTTTGATGCTTTGCAGAATGGGGCTAAAAACTATGTTTCAAAACCAATTATGGAGGATAAATTGTTGCCTATTATTGATCTGGTATTAGAGCAGAATAGCTTGGTGGGAGCAAACTAACGTTAGGTAAGAATAAGGTAATTGGAAAAGGAGCGATACGATGTTGAATCAATATTTTGGACAATATTTATTGAATAAAGGAATTCTTACTCCTGTTCAGCTTCGCGAGGTGCTTCACCATGAACAGATGGTGAAGGTGAAACTCGGGGTTCTCGCTGTTAACGCGGGGTTAATGACTGCGGCGCAAGTAGAAGAGGTTCATGATCTACAGTGGAAAAAGGATCAAAAATTTGGAACATTAGCTGTGCAGCAAGGATATCTTACTAGTGAGCAAGTAGATCAATTGTTGGAATCGCAGCAGGGTGGACATCTTACCATCATGCAAGCCATAATCGACAAGGGAAATATGACACTGGCTGCCATAGAGAAAGCATTAACAAATTTTCGTGAGGAATATGGCATAAGAGATAGATTGCATGATACAGATGCTACTCATGAGGTTATTAAGAAGTTGGTAGACTTTTCTGCAGCAGGTGATAAAGGTGATTTATTGTATAATTATATAGGATTAGTACAACGAAATATTATCAGATTCTTAAATGATACGTCATTTATTTTTGAGCAGATTGTTGAAGGTGAGCAAACTCCTATATGGCTTGTTACGCAACAGATTGTTGGTGACATATCCTTGTCAACAGGATTAATCATGGATGACGCTGTATTACTGGAACTTGCCAGTCGCTTTTATGGAGAGAAACTTCCGATTGTCAATGAATTGGCATTAGATAGTGTAGGTGAATTTCTAAATGTCCATAATGGTATCTTTTGCAGTTCCTTATCGGACTCGCAAGTTGTGGCTGATTTGCAACCACCATCTGTCAAACAAATCGATAACTCACTCGCATTATCAAATTATCGTGTAACCATAGGTACTTCCTTTGGTGCGTTTACCATTATATTTTCATTATAAGAATAGTTCGTTGTCCCTTAATTATGAAGAGTGATTGCTTTACCTTCGCTACAACTAATGATTTTAGTAGCGTTATTGATCTTTGTATGCAGATCGACCTTCCCGCCCCACAGTTCAGCAACATATTTGACTGTTTCCTGGGCGTAATGTAACTCTAATTCGCGATTATCATAGATGTGCTCCAAAACTAACGTATCTTTTTCTACGGATAATGGTTCAACGATTGGTATACCACCCAGACCAACCGATTGAGCCAAATTATTTCGTACCGTTTTCCAACCATCTTCATTGGATACTTCTGTAACAACAATATGGTCACCTAGTATATCATAGGAGAACAAATTTAGCTCCGCGCATAATTGCTGGTTTAAATGGCGACGTATGAAGGAATCATCTCGATCCTCAGAACGTATCGCCATAATTTTTTCTCGCCCACCGGGCTGTTTATCTAGGTATTCAAAAATTTTAAAACCTATAAAATAGGGGTTTATTCTTCCTTGATGAGGACAAACTACCAGATTGTGACGTTTCAAGAATTCTAAGTGGAGGCCCTGAGGTAAGTCGAGTTGGTTTAACAACTGATAATGCCAGTAGCTGGCCCATCCCTCATTCATAATTTTGGTTTCAATTTGGGGAAGAAAATAAATACTTTCTTTCCGTACCATATGGATCAAATCGCGTTCCCATTCACTTAGCTTACCGTGTTCGGCGAGATAAGCCAATAGATCCGCTGGTAAGCGCTTTGGCACGGCTTGGTCTTCTTCCTCAGTACGCTTTGTTTTATCGGGGTGTTTGATTTCACCATGACGATTTATCTGAAATTTAAGTCCGTGAGCAGCATCTAAAATACGTTCTACCTTTTCAGGGCCAATACTTGGATCTTGTATATATTCTCTTATACGATTGGCATGGGCTTGAAACATGTCAATTTCCATATCAGCTCGTGTATCACGTTTAAATAGGCGATTATTCTTAAAAAAATCATTATGTCCATATACATGGGCAATGGTTAAGATCTGAGTAAGCAAGGTATTATCTTGCATCAGATAAGCGATACAAGGATTGGAATTAATCACCAATTCATAAGGCAACCCAACCAAATTGTATTGATAAAAACTTTTTTGTTTTTCATATGCTTTACCAAAACTCCAATGTGGATAATGAGAGGGCATACCTAAATATGCTTCATAGCACAACATATCTTCATAGCTACAAATTTCAAAGTGCTGCTCAAAGCAGTCTAGACCTATAGCTCTTACCAGTTTCTCAATTTTACTATTCCAGTATTCTAATTCGTTAATACTATAGTCTACCATCAGTGATCCCTCCGGGAGCCGATTCTTTATCTAAAATTTTCTTAAATGCTGGCCAAATATCGGTTTTGCTATTCATAGTTACCATAACAAAATTATCTAGATTGAGGAACTTATCATATTGTTTACGCATGGAGCTTGCATACATTGTGTTCGTATTAATTTCAGCATACCCAAATAGATTGCTGATATCACAAAGTTGCTCTACCAAAGCGACAGCTTTACTATTATCATTACTCCAGTTATCACCGTCCGAACAATGAAATATATAAATATTCCAAACTGCTGGATTATATCGCTGTTCAATGATCTCCAGCGCTTTTTCATAACCGCTGCTAATATAAGTTCCGCCTGTCTCACCGCGGTGAAAAAAATCTTCTTCATTTACTTCGTGGGCTACAGTCGTATGGGCGATAAATGCTACTTCAACGTGCTCATACTTCCAGCGAATAAACTGGTACAGTAGAAAATAAAAGCTACGAGCCAAATATTTTTTAGTTTGATCCATTGATCCGGAGGTATCCATAATGCAAAGAATGATTGCATTGGCCTGTCTGCGCATATCTTCTTTAATGCGACTATAACGGAGGTCATTCTCATGAAACGGTGTGCGATCAGAAAGAGGATCGGCTTCCATGTCTTCTTGATCTCGTTTAATTGTTTGTCTTCGTTTAAGCTTTTCAATCATTGTTCTTTTCTTATTTAAACGGGGCTGAATACCTTTAATCTGGAAGCCTGAGCGTTTACACTTATATTCTAATTCAATTTGGGCAAACTTTTTTCGTTCGAAGTCTGGTAGCTGCAAATCTTCAAAAAGATAGTTTGTTAGTTCTTCTAATGTGATTTCCGTCTCATAAATTTCTTCACCAGGATGATTGCCCGCTTGTCCTGATCCTGATTCTTGTCGGCTCTGATTCTTGCCGATAACTTGACCTTTTTCTTCATTACCTGACCCTGCGCCTGTACCACCTGTGTTTTTTCCGTAGATAAATTGATATTCTTTAATACCCTTAATAGGGATTTTTATCTTTTTGTCCTTACTTTGCCCAATGATACTTTCTTCGGCAATGATATCACCCAAGTTTTTTTTTATGTTCTCCTCTACCAACTGGCGGTGTCTTTTCCGATCCCATGCGGAACGGTCGGAATGCCCCATAGTTCTATCCTTAAAAATCGCCAATGTCTATTACCTCCCTAAAAGCGAAGCAGTCTAGTCCTTCCAAAGATTATTGGCCGCATATTTTAAGATGACATTACAGCAATGCTCACAATAGCCGTTACACTTCATTTGTTCTTCCATGACGTTATACTTAGTATCCTGTTCGTCATCTCGCACCCTAGCTTTGGTGATAATACGGGATAGCTCTTTGACGGAGGCCGTTAGCTTCTTTTCAATGGCTTCTTTTAGTGGTTCATAGCTTTGGTAATCAATTTTGCCGCCATTACGTAGTACAGAAAACATATAAGCAGTAACATCCTGACGAAAACCACGTGCTGATGCAGATAAAATGCCAACTTGCTCTTCGATTGACTGAAGGAACTTAATGTCAGGTTCGAGTTCTTCTCCAGTATTCTTATCTTTTATCTTAGTGGAGTTAGCAAACGCTTCAGCATGATCTAAATAATTATTAAACAAGCTTTCCGCCTGTTCACGATAACCGTGTATAAAGGCACGTGTAATTTCTTTTTCAAGAATGCTATGATATTCTTTTTTAATTGTATATTGTAAAAAGCCTAAATAGCGTTTTTTATCATCCTCAGCGATGGATATTTCCTTCACTGCTTTGATCAAATTATCGATGATACTGATAGGGTTGATACAATTATTCTCTGATTCGGATAAAGCGACGTCGATCGCCTTCATGATAAAACGGGTGGAAATGCCAACCATGCCTTCGCGGGTTGCTTCATCGCGCAGCTCTGAGATATCGAGCTTCTTAGTGGAACCTCTTTCGACGATTTCTTCACCGTTATATATTTTTAATTTTGTTAGGGCATCGACCTTAGAGGATGGCGCTAACCGGGTTAATATAGCAAACATGGAAGCCATTTCAATCGTATGCGGAGCAATGTGAGCCTCAAAACTACTATTTTTTAAAATTTTCTGGTAAATTTTTATTTCTTCATCCAGTTCTAAACAATAGGGTACCTCGATTTTAACAATTCTATCTAGAATCGCTTCATTTGTATGATCGGATTTGAATTTATTCCATTCTGCTTCATTCGAGTGAGCTAAAATCACGCCATCAAAATAAATCATTGGTCCTTTGCCGGGCGATGTTATCGATTTTTCTTGCGTCGCAGTAATCATATTATGCAAATATTCAACATCATTTTTAAACACTTCAATAAACTCAACCAAACCTCGATTCCCTACATTGAAAGCTCCGTTTAGCGACAATACCCTAGGATCATCTTCAGCGTATAGATCCATTTTCGAAATGTCTACAGAGCCAATCAGGACAGATGTATCTTGGTTATTTGGGTCAACTGGTGGAACGACACCGATTCCTTTGCGGGAACGGGTGGAAAAATCAGAAGTTGTTATGGGGAATTTCTCAAATTCACCGTGATATTCATTTTTTAAGCGATAGCGACAAATGGGGCAAAGATCACCTTCAATTTTTACTCCTAATAATTGTTCAAATTCGGGCCGGAGATGTTTAGGAATTAGGTGTAGTGGTTCTTCTCGCATTGGACAATCTTTAATTACATAAATAGGGGGACTCATTTCTAGTGCTCGTTTTAAAGACTCCATAATCGAAGACTTGCCAGCTCCTACTGGTCCGACAAAATACAGCACCTGGCGGGATTCTTCACCTTTCATGCCCGCTGAATGAAAATAGCGCATGATTTTCATGATTGTTTTGTCGATACCATAAAAATCTTTTGTAAAGTAGGTATAACGTTTCAATACATCATTACCGTAAATTCTTTTTAAGCGAGGATGTTCTTCCGTCTTGATTGTTTCCACACGATTAGCAATCAGTAGTTCATACATACGCTGATGTGCTAATACTGAAATTTTTGGATTTTCCTTGACTAGAGCTAGGTAATCAAGAAGTAAACCATTAAATTGGTATTTTTTTTTGACCTCCCGATCCTTTTTTATCAGACCATCAAAATCAAAACTAGCCATATAATCGCTCCTCTCCTTAAGAATTAATAGTAATAGATATATTTAGTTGCAAGTAATGTATTGATTGTGAATGTCATACTCTTTCTATCATGCTCATAATAGAACTATGTAATATCTTTTATGCAACTCATACATGATCAATCCATTCCAGAGGTTGTTTAGGGAAAAATTATATATTAATAGATATGCAATCTCTTACAAAGAATATCACTCTAATTTTAAAAAATGTGGGGACAGAGAGTTCACACTTTTGTTACATTTATTTCATGCTTTTACCGTATTTCATATATATACTAAAGACTATTGGAAAAGTATGAAGTAGGATGAATTTTATAGCATATAAGGAGCGGGTGTACGTATTAATATGCCAATTGGTCCTATACGTCTTGATTATGGATATGGTAAAGAAGACGGTAGATGCCATTTTAATTTTGGTACCCAATTTTAGAAAAAAACAGCACCACTCTATCTTTATGAAGAGTGGTGCTGCTATATTGTTCGGAATGAGAAAGTACATCATTTTCTCGATTCCAGGTAAGAACGACTAAGGCTAGTGCCTGCGTCTGAGGATTTGCCCGAAGCCAAATCTTTTCTTATGTAGTCTCAAGCTTGTGGATAATACTATCGATATTCTTATATACATCATGCGGAAAATCCGTTGCGCTTTCTACGGCCTGCTTTACTTTTATCGCTAATGCTTTATCACCGATAATAATGCTACCGACAATTTTACTATCTCTGATAATAAAATGTAAATAGCGATCAGTTTCTTCCTGTTCATATTGATGGTAATTACTTCCGGAAGGGCTAATGTCACCGATACTGAACAGATCAAGCCCTAACACCTTTAATACATTTGACCTAGGAATACCGCCAAACTGTGTTTCAATGCCAATCGTGTTAAGACCAGCAACTTTGCCCTGGTATTGGGCTACATTCCATAGCCCATACAATATGCCATGATGCTCCGTTACGTCACCAGCCGCAAAAATATTGTCATCAGATGTTTGCATATAATGATTTACTACTAATCCATTCGCTACGACAAGATCCACTTTTCTAGCTAGATCGATGTTCGGCTTTACGCCTGCTGTTATTATCACAAGTTCAGCTGGAATGGTTTCGCCGTTTTCTAGCGTAATACCTTGGCAAAAAATATCGCCGACAATTTCCTTAATTTTTATATTTTCTCGTACTTCAATACCGATGTTCGCTAAATATTTTTTCAGCACCTTAGCTGCCTGGGCATTTAGTTGTCGTGGCATTAGCCAGGGAGCACCTTCTAGTACGGTTACCTTCGTGCCGTTTTGGGCGATAGCACCTGCTACTTCAAGTCCCAAGATTCCTCCACCAATACAAACGCAGTGCTTTGTTATCGGTATTTTTTGCAGTGCATATTCAGCATCTTCTATTGTTCGGACAGCGATACTATTTTTCAGGTCGCTACCAGGAATGGGAGGAATAAACGGAGAGGACCCCGTTGCCATAATCAATCGATCATAAGAAAGAAGAGTTCCATCCTGCAATTCAACCTCTTTGGTGACGGTGTTGATAGCCTTAGCTTTCTGTCCGCGAATAAGCTTGATTCTATGCTCTTTATACCAATTATCAGGATATATTGCTAAATCATCTTTGTTGATTTGCTGAGCCAGATATCGCGTCAGATTCAGGCGATAATATGGCAGTTGTTTTTCAGCAGAAAGAATCGTAATGTTCACACTATCGGATCGATTACGAATTTCTTCCGCTGCGGCAAGACCGGCAATTCCGCCGCCGATAATAAGAATGTTGTTTATTTTACTATTATCTACATTCTCCTTTGGAGTAATGATTTCTTGTGCGAAAGGTTCAAATTCTTTTGCTGAGACACCGCATACGGGACAATTTTCGGGAGGGTTATCACCATTGTGTATATACCCACATATTATACATCTAAAGCTTCTCATGTACTGAATTCCTCCTTAATCGTTTGGTTATATAGCGTAGATAATAAGAAAAAGTAAACTTATTTAGTATTTTCTATCATTGGGCAAAAAAACCTGCCAACTGTCGTCTCTAATTTTTAATTGTCTTTATTTACTGAGGAAAAAGAATGGTGGCCGAAGTTTTCATGGACAAATAATGTGAATTTGTTTATGATTTAGTTAAATACAAAAAATTATTATTTGACAAAAAAACTATTTTGTATAAAATTTGAATATTGTAAGTGACAATTTGATAGTTATACCTATAGGATCATACTGGACCAACTTGGTGATGGGTCAGCTAGAATCAGACAAGTATAAGCACATAATCCCTGCCCTGAATAATAGTAGGAGGAATATTATTCGGATTTTACAGAAAATTTAAATTCGTAGGAATATTGAAATATATATAAATGGATAAACCGTAAGAAGTGTAACAGGTATAGTAAGATATTTATTGCGAATAACTCCTAAAAAAAGGATTATGATAAAGAAATTAGAGGTGTTTAGCAAGAAACATCGAATGCTTTACAATATAGCAGATCGTATTGATAAAATGGAAGAATAATTAGTTCTGTCTAGTTTGGGCAATGAAAAAAATATTATTTCGTATATAGTACACAGTTTAGAATAAGGGTGGATAGATAATTTATGGCTGAATGTATCGCACGTCAACCCATTTTTGATACAAAATTACGAATTTATGGCTACGAGTTATTATATCGGAGCAATGCGGTTGCTGCTGCGATGGCTCTTAATTTTTTTACCCCATGTGATCCAGATCAGGCAACCTCAAGTGTGTTAACCAATAGTATGTTTTTATTCGGCATGGAAAAATTGACTCAGGGAAGACCTGCCTTTGTCAATTTTTCTCAACGATTGTTGGTCAGTGATGTGATGACCTTTTTGCCGAACCGAGATATCGCTGTCGAATTATTAGAAACAGTGGAGCCAGATGCCTTAACATTAGCAGCTTGTGAAAAGCTAAAAGCAAATGGCTATAAAATTGTTTTGGATGATTTTGTGTATCATCCCCGAATGGATCCGCTTATCGATATTGCCGACATTGTGAAAATAGATTTTTTAACGAGCGATCCCTCTTACTGTGAGGCCATCACAAAACAATTCCGCAAGAGAACGGATCTTATCTTTCTCGCAGAAAAGGTAGAGACCTATGAGCAATATCGCCAAGCGTTATCCTGGGGCTATACTCTATTCCAAGGCTACTTCTTCTGTAAGCCTGTGGTTGTAGATACGCATGATATCCAAGGCAATAAACTGGTCTATTTTAAGTTACTGAAAGAATTGAACAATCCTAAAGTTGGACTAAATCAGCTGGAAGAGATTATTCATAGAGATATATCTCTTTCCTATAAAATTCTTAAATATATTAATTCTGCAGGTTTTGGTCTCAAAGAGAGAATTACTTCTATTAAGCAAGCTGTGGCCATGATGGGAAGCGAGAAACTGGCGAAGTTTGTGACTCTTGTGTTACTAAAGGGGCTTGGAGAAGATAAACCAAGCGAGCTAGTTGTAAGATCCATCATACGCGGTCGTTTTGCGGAATTACTTGCGGAATCATTAGAATTCGAAGAGCAGATGGGTGACGCCTTTTTAATGGGCATGTTTTCTTTGATGGATGCGCTTCTTGATCGACCCATGAAGAAAATTCTGGAAGACCTTCCGTTGAATGATAATGTTGTCGGTGCTCTTCAACGCCGATCAAGTACACTAACTTTAATTTTGGAAACCATTATTGCCTATGAAGAAGGCGACTGGGATAAATATGATATATACTGCCAAACAATCGGCTTAAACAATAAGAACGCGAAGGCGCTATATTTAGATGCCGTCGTGTGGGTTGAGAATATGGAACAATAGCAAAACAACCTAGAGTCCTCAAAAATGGAGGATTCTAGGTTGTTTTTTTCCTTATTTCTGACCGTTAATTTCTTCTGCCAATGCTTTAAAAGCTGGAATGGAATTTTTAATGCTATTGAAATCCACGCAATAAGCCAATCGGAAGTAGCCAGGGCAACCAAATCCGCTTCCCGGTACAATGAGAAGATTGTATTTCAATGCGCGTTTTGCAAATTCGATGTCATCAGGAATAAGAGACTGAGGGAACAGATAAAATGCTCCTTGGGGTTTTACACAGGAATATCCTAACTCAATTAGATGATTGTATAAAAAATCACGTCTTTTTTTATATTCATCGGTATTTACAACGGCATTCAAAGAGTCGCCAATGACTTTCTGAAAGAGGGAAGGGGCATTTACGAAACCTAGTGTCCGATTGCAAAAGATCATGCCATTAATTAATAAATCCACATGTTCAATACTTGGATTTACTGCAATATAGCCAACTCTCTCGCCTGGAATGGCTAAGGATTTACTATAGGAGTTTACAACGGCTGAGTGCTTGAATATCTTAAGAATACTGGGTACTTCCACTTGATCATATACTATTTTGCTGTAGGGCTCATCAGAGATGACAAGTATTTTAGAATTAAATTCGATTTCTTTGGCTTCTAGTATCGTAGCGATCTTTTTTAATGTTTCTTCGCTATATACTACACCTGTTGGATTATTGGGGGAATTGATAATGATGGCTTTACATTTAGGTGTAATACTTTTGGCAAGACAATCTAAAGATGGTTCAAAGGTTTGGGTATCTGCTGGGACAACTACAGGTTTTCCGTTATAGTTTTCGATATAAAACAGATATTCAACAAAGTATGGTGAAAAAACAATGACTTCATCGTCAGGATTTAAAATGCTTTTTAAGACAACATTCAGTCCCCCTGCAGCTCCACAGGTCATGATGATATGATTTTGCGTTACTGGCAAGCCGCTTTCCTCAGCAGCCTTCTCTGCAATTTTTTCCCTTACTTCCGGGTGACCGGCATTGCTCATATAACGATGCAGACCAGTACATTCGCCAGAGGTATATTTTTTGATGGCGTGTTTTACTTCTACTGGTGGTTCATAATCCGGATTGCCTAAACTAAAATCGTATACTTTTTCTGCACCATGAATTTCTCGAAGCTTTGCTCCTTCCTCAAACATAGCGCGTATCCACGACGAGTTATTAATTTTGTTGTAAATATTTTGCGAAAGCATCTACATTCCTCCTGAATTTTGTAAATAGAATAGTGTAAGAGTGTTCTTTTATTCTTTCTGGATGGATTGGCAAAAAACCTTTTCAATTTGTAAATAAAAAATGCAGCAAATGATTTTGCATGGGATTCGTGTTCATATATATGCCTTTGCAGGG
>CAXYVG010000066.1:0-20933 GCA_964292325.1 uncultured bacterium
AGATGCACTCACCTTTTTCTTCAGTTTTACCAAACTTTAATATTTCAATTTCTTTAGCTGCTCTTTCGCACTTTATAAACTTACTATGTAATATTTTTACATTCGATATACCTTTTTCTAAAAGTTCATTATATATTTGCTGCGCTTTTTTAACAGTATTACAAACTACAAGTATTTTATTACTTATAGCTTGTTTATTATTATCTAATAAATTTTTGCTGTTATCCATAAATTTACTATAAATTTTCTCACTATCAATTTCACTATCATAAATCTTTATATGATGTCTTTTGATGTCATTTATAAATGTTTTTTCTTCAAACTCAATGGGATATTTGCCAGTCTTCAATTGGTCCTTTATAAAAGGAGCTAACGTTGCTGTTAAAATTGCAACTTTTCCCCCAAATTGATTGATAATTTTAATGCCATAAATCAAATATGCAAGTAAATCTGCTCCATACATTTGAATTTCATCAATGACTATTTTTGAATAGGATAAGGTCGCAAGCTTAAGCTCATAACCCTGGTACTTAAACACAAAATCAAACAATTGATCCAAGGTTGAAATACTAAGAGGTATAGAAAGTTGTCGACTTTGATTGTGGTAGTCCATAATATCCATTTCATCTTGCTTATTATTATTATAATAATTAAGCGCATCTGAATGAAGCATCGCAAATTTCAATTCAATATGGTTCTTATCTAGAATATCTTCTTTAACTCTTTTGTATATGGAATTTATAGCCACTTTCAACGGTAATATAAAAAATCCTTTATTATTACCTATCCAATGAAGCCCTGCCTCCGTTTTTCCCATGCCAGTTTGCGCAACAACCACAATATTATTATTGGTATTTTCCTTGCAAAACTGTTGAAGTTCATTCCAGTTTGAATTATAATCTTCAGTTCTCCATTTTTCTAATAACTGATCTAAACCAGAGTTTAAAAAATCATTTTTGTATTCAATTGGTATTTGGGCACTTGCACTGTAATCACATTTATGAAGTAATCCTTTTACAAGAATTGCTTCCTTATTATCTTTTATAGCGTTTATATTGCCAATCGTTTTTCTTGTAATAGAATATATTTTAAAATTTTTCAATAAAGTTGTTATTAATTCTTTTTTGGTTTCATCTTGTATTATGGCTAAATTATCGCAATAATTATGATGATTTAAAACTGCAAATCCGACTATGTAATAATCTTCTACATTTACAAAATCATTTTTGTTTATAAAATACAGAGATAACACATTATGTGCTATCTCTACATTTTCATTAAATTTAGTATTATTATTTATTCTTTGCTGAAATTCTCTATTTGCTTTACCATAATCATGATATTCACAAGAAATTTTTGTAAGATCATACACCTGTTGATTTCTAATATAATTTAACGTTTGTAGGATATCAAGATTCTTCAGTAAGTCATCCGTATGTTCTCTTATGGTTTTACTAGGTTTTGCTTTATAAATAGCGAGATCCATAACACACCTCTTTAATTAAAGTTCACTATATATGATTTATCTTTATCTATATCAAAATAAAGGTTCTCTCCACTTTCTTCTGATGAATAATTAGAGGCATATACTACTTTCTTTTTTTCAAATGTACGTTTATTATCTTTTATAGCATAATTTTTATTTAGATAATATTTCGTTCCATTAGCTGTTGTTCCTGTTCTCGATCTCAGGTTTATGTGCTGTTTTTGAACAAGATCATAATTTATATACGCAGAATATTCACTAATGATTTCATATGCTGTTTTATCTACAACATCTACAAAACAAACTTCTTTAACATCTACAAAATCTTCGCTTCTGCCAATTGATTTTAAATTATATATATTTTCTTTAATATCTGTCAGCGTCGCTTTATCACCCTTAATATGAAGTATTAATTCTACATTGTTTAAGACTTCATAGTATTTAAGAGAGGTAGTGAGGCTGGCAAATTTTGAATACGGTATTTTGTATTCATTGTTCTCATAGTCTTTCAATCTATCTTTGATTGTTTTTTCTAATTCTTTTATTTGCTTTTCCCTTTTTGATACCAATTGCAGTGCTGGTGAATTTTCTTCACCAGCTTTCTTTTTTACTGCTAATGTCTTTTTACGTTTTTTTATGATCGCTAATACTTTGTCAATCCTATTCTTTTTAAAACCAGTAATTTTTTCTGATATATCCTTTATATTTCTATATTCTTGTAATAATGTAGCATTCATAACTTCTATAGTAGTTCCATTTCTAAAACTATTCCCTTGCGGTTTCTTAGCCTTGGCCACCCTATCAAATGCTGTTGATAATAAGTTCCCATTTTTCATCTTTACTAGAATTCCTCTATCGTCCATAATAGAGTTCAAAAAACAATAGTCTGTATATGGTTCTTTGTGCATAGATTCATATTTACCTTGAATACTTATATCCATCGGATGATAAACTACATAACCACAGGCACTATGCAATGCACCAATTATCGTTGAAAACGGTGGCAGCGGATAAGTCATTTTATTTAAAACAGTTTCTTCTTTTTTATAATTTGCACTACTTTGCGTAAGTATAATCCTTAAAACTTCCATAACTCATACCTCATAATAAGCATTGACTTGTTCCCTTAAACCATCAAAAAACGCAGCAACACTAGTTGGTGTTAGTTCATCTTTTATTTGGCCTTCATTTTTAAAATTACCACCTTCTAATAATGCTACATTGCAATCTTTTGCGATTCTAGCTTTTAAATCTGGTGTGATTAATAACTTATCTTCTTTTACCTTAACTACATTCTCAAAATAATGAGTTTTTCTTTCAATTAACCCACCTACAACCAATAAGGGTTCAGCATTATCTAAATTTCCTTTTACGATCAAATTAAGGTTTTCAATTGCCTCTAATATCGCAATAACCCTATCTGCTTTTTCTTTAGGATCAGCCTCTGGTGCATCAAAATTTTCATCTGTACCAATCATCTCAAGATCAATCGTTATACTGTACATTTTTAATGTTTTATCATACTCATATTGATATGGCATAAGTCCGCATTTCCCCGCATCTGCTTGCAAATTTAAATTATTATTTTTTGCAAAATTTGATGCCAGGTGCAAATTATTATGAAATCTTGTCTCATTTATAAAATCATCACAAGCAATGGCATCAGTTAAATAGAAAGAACTCTTTCGAATATATGTATTATCAGTCGTGTTCATATAACCACCTTCTAAAGCTCTGCAATTAGTAGCATTAAGGGTATCTGAAACAACCTTTTGATTTACTTTTTTATCTACTACTGTTTGTAGATCATTATACATTCCACTCTGTACCATAATAGCATTTTTCAAACTTTCTCTACTTCTTGTTGCATAACTTTTGCCATTTTTAAACACCTTCTGAACACTAGAGATATTGCCCAGACCTTCACCATAGTTAGATGTAATATTTGCTATAACCGTAAGTGTCAATGCTTTTTTATTCATTATTCTTTTCCTCCATTATCTTTATTAGACTCATAATTAAGTGCATTTATAAATGTATAAGCTAGGTTTTTATTATCATCAAAATTCTCAAATAAATCGTAAGCAAAACTAAAAACGACACCCGAAAATGATGATAACTGCAATAATATCTCGCAAAACCTCTCATAATCTTTAAAAGTTATTGCACTAATTAGCTTTTGCTTATAACTATTGACTTTATTTGCTGGAATTGTTCCTATTACTTGTTTAGCACTTGCATAAGCAGCTTTCATAGACTTGTCCATTTTATCCCCTCCGTAAATTAATATATTAATTTTTATAAGCGTTGTAATATTATATGAATAATTTGATGTTGCTTTAAATAACATTTCTATTAATATATCAAGTTTTAAGTTATTCAAAATATTATCTGTTACTTCTTTTTCTAAATCTATGTAATAATTGTCATTTACTTTATGTTTAATCTTAATGGCTTTATAATTTTCAATACCCGCAAATATTTTGATAGCAGTTTTTCGAATGAATAATGTTTCAAAATAATCTTTACTCCTATTTTTTACAATCACTTCAACATCAAAATCTATAAAATTAGAAGTTTTTTTCAAATCACCAAATAATGTACTTCTAGGATTATCGCTATCACTAATTACATTATTTGTACCAAAAAGTTGTCTTATCGAATAGTTGTTATTTATAAAAAATGCTTCATATGATTTTGAAAATGCAAATGGAATAAAATCAAATTCTTTTTCATCTTCAAAATTGTATGTTTTAAAATCCCAATTATACGAAATAGATTTACTTTTTTTCCCTGCATCAATATTGTAATTTTGCATTCGGCAAATATCACCTCGTTCTACAAATAAGCTGTTTGTATTTGCAAAATTCGCATATAGACTTTTTCCAGTCCTATAAGTTTCTTTAGTTAATAGCAATCTGTTATCAACGATTTTTTGTAATATTTCTTCTTTATTTTCATTAGAAAATTTAAGGTCTCCAAATACTTTTTTCATAATAACATTGGCTTTTAACTTTTCATTAACTAATTTTACTTGTTCATCAGTAAGATTACTATTCTGTAATATTTTTTCAATTACTCTATGATGCATAGCTTCTGCAAAATAATCCACAACAAATTGAAAATATTTTTCTTCTGTAATATTCTCATGATTGTATTCAATAGCATCATGCTCAACATTATATAAGTTAGATTCATCTTCTCCCATAGTTACAAAATAATCAAAGTATTTTTTAAGCCCCACTATACTAGCACTATATCGCCAATCAGAAGTTTCCATTCTTGTATTAAACTTTTCATTTTCGATCATACTTTTCATAATGTTTCATTCCTCATTATTTCAAATAAGCCAAAGCCACTAGATTTACGACTTGAAATACCATTTGTATAAAAATAATTGAGTAATGCAATATTACCCGTCAGAGTAAACATTCCTAATGTCACCTCGATAAATTGCGAACAGTGTCTAATTACTGTTTTTTTGCAACGTACTGGAGTCATAGAAAACCCTTCCAAAATTGAAATAGGTAAAGCCTTAGAATTAGCTATTTGTAAATTTAAGACTTCATGAAGAGCTTCATCAAATCCCTCTTTTTCATAAGAATAATAGATATCTTTATTATCATCTTTGCTATGTTTTCTTACACAAAGAGGCGATCGAAAGATAACATTAATAGAATTTGTTGTAATCGCAGATTCCTTTTCTATTACAATATTTTTCACTTTCATCACATTGTCATATGCCAAAGGATATGATGTGTTTTTTTGCATTAACAACGCATTAAAAAATACAATACCAGTAGAGATATCACCCGTACGAAATGTAATATCAATTTTTCTATTCGGCACTAAGATTATATCTTTTCTAAATGTACTATTTGGTATCATCACTGCAAACGTAAATGGTTTTTCTTTTCCGATTTCATAATACGTACTAAAATGTCTGCCATGTTCATATACTGTTAGACTATGTTTAAATAGGCTCACAATAGATTTTCGATACTCCAACGTTAATTGTTCATTTTTTAACTCTAGCTCAATTTTAAACCTCATTTAAATCATCCTTTAATATTGTATTGTTTAATTTATTTTATATTACTTAAGGTCTAATGTCAACTTTTGTATGATTTTTTTAATCTTAAAGTCTTATCTATTGTTTATAGTGAGACTTTATCATATAATATCATGTAACAACTTTTCTTTTTAATCTGTCCATCTTGGAATGTAAATTTAATTTTGTAATGTCATTCGTATCATTGTATTAAATTTATCCATATTGGAAAGTTCCATATTATTCATTTCCCATGTATTCTATTTAATTTTTTCTAGAAACAGACAATATCACTACATATATAAGATGTAAGATATTGTCTGTTTTTTCTAGTACTTTATTATTTCTAATACAACCCCACCATCCTCCCCAAAGTCCCCCGAATCCTCTCCTTTAATTCCTCTGGTTCTACCACCTTCGCTAAATCACCATAACGCAGTATCCAACGTTCTATCGTCTCCAAACCGTCTACAGTGCAACTATAAATAATAGCCTGATTCTCCACTTCTGTAATCTGCTGGTTTTTTATCCAAATACATTCTCTAACCCACTGAGAAGCAGGATGCTCAAATCTAATTTTTACTTTATATTCGGTTTCCCCACGGAACAAATCAAATGCTTTATCCATGTCATGCGCAAAAGCCTCATCATCTTCTATATGGAAATGATCCGCTAACAGATCAACCTCCCGTACTCGATTTAGATTGAATAACCGTCTTTCCTTACGCAATTCACAAAAAGCGTATGCATACCAAGCCATATCCTTAAATGCAATTTCATAGGGACAGATGATTCTTTTCGTTATCTCTGCTCCCGGTTGCAGACTCTGATAACTAATTTGCATTTTTTGTTTTTTTCTGATTGCCAAATGAACAAGCTTTAATACCTGTTCGGATAATGGATTGGATGTAGCATCGATATGCTCTATTTTTATGTCTTCTTTACATTTTTTCTCTGCTAATAGTATTTTGGCAATAGCAGATGCCATATCAGCAGTAAATTGCGATTGATGTGGATTATCAATCATAGTTTTTAATATGCCTAAATCGATCATTTCCGCTTCCGTAAATGCTGGGACTTTCAAAAAATAATCTGCACTAAGAAAATATCCACCTCTGCAGCCATTAATGCTCATAATTGGCACATTGGCATTCATCAACTCATTCAGATAAGCCCTCGCATTTCTCGCAGAAATATCTAATCGTTCTCCTATTGTTTTGGCAGTCAATATATTTCCTGATTGCAATAAATATATGATTTTAAAGAGGTACTTTAACTTTGTCATAAACTACCATCCTTATCTAAGTTATAACATACAATAGCGCATTATTTGTGGTACTTTATTCTGAGGTATTTTTTGTATATTTTCCCTCCGCTTTATTCTACCACTTACAAAGAGTCGCATTTTGTCAATTCTGAGTCCTTTTGATAATAAATCGCATTATTTTGCATTTTACTGCAACATAAGATAAGGAGTAACTCCCTACAAACTACACTGTAGAGCGTTACTCCTTGTCTATTCTTCACACCAAATATATTTTTCTCCCACCACCAAAAAGATCAACTCCACCGCATTCATAGAATAAAATACACCATAGTGCAAACACTCTATGATAGCAACGTCATCACTATGAGATGGGAGAAGGATAGCATGAACGTCGACTCATATTTTCGCGATTTAGTGGTTGGAGTCAATACAAAGGTGCCATTGTTTCATGGCAAATGTGTTACTTCGATCAATTTTGATAATGCAGCGACTACCCCACCTTTACATTCTGTTATGAGAGAAATCGAAAAGTTTGTTCCGTGGTATTCATCGATTCACCGTGGCGCAGGGTATAAATCCCTCCTTTCATCAGATCTCTATGAAGAAGGCAGAGACGCGATCAAGCAGTTCGTCAAAGCGGACCCCACAAAAGACGTTTTAATTTATACCAAAAATAGCACCGAGGCCCTGAATCTATTATCGTATGTCATGGCGCAACAAGATGATAAGCAAGTGATTTTGTCTACTGATATGGAGCATTTAGCAAACGACTTACCTTGGAGAGATAGATTTGCTATTGATTATGTCTGTATCGATCGCTATGGAATGCTTTCTCTGAAAGACTTAGAGATGAAATTGATCAAATATAGTGGTAAAGTAAAAGTAGTGACGGTTACGGGAGCATCCAATGTAACGGGGTATAAAAATCCGATCTATAAAATCGCTGGGCTTGTTCACCAGTATGGCGCAAAAATCGTTGTAGATGGAGCACAATTGGCCCCTCACTGCCCGATTGACATGAAGCCTTATGATTCGATAGAGCATATCGATTATCTTGTTTTTTCAGCACATAAAATGTATGCACCATTTGGCATCGGGGTTCTCATTGGTCCTAAAAAAACATTTGAAAACCAAGAACCTTTTTGCAAAGGCGGTGGCGCTGTAAATCTGGTATCACACCAATTTGTAGATTGGGCTACTCCTCCTCACAAAGAAGAGGCCGGTACTCCCAATGTGATCGGAGTGGTAGCATTATTAACGGCAATTAAAACGTTACAACATATTGGTATGAATGCGATTGACGAGTATGAGCAAGAGCTCATTTACTATGCCATTGACGGTTTGCGATCCATCAACGGTCTCACACTATACGGCTTAACACAGCACCATGAAAATCGATTGGGTATTATCGCCTTTACTCTTGCCGGAATGCATCATGAATTATTAGCAGAGATCCTGTCTTATGAAGCTGCAATTTCTGTACGAAGTGGTCTTTTCTGCGCTCATCCCTATGTGGAAAAACTACTCGGTTTGACAGATCGTGACGTAGAATATCACCGACAAAATCCGAGTATCCCCTTTCCCGGATTAGTACGAATGAGTCTAGGTATGTATAATAATTGCAAGGAAGTCGATATTTTGATGGACCTATTAACTCAAATCGCCAAAAATAAAAATATGTATAAGCAAAAATATAAACAAGAAATGTGATAACAAGGCTAAATAGGGACAGATTTTTCATTGTCCCTAACAAATTCTGCTTTCTAACTGCCAGTATTGACAATTTTTGTACTAACCAATAGACTAAATGAATAGTATAAAAATGCACTTGCATTCTAAAGAAAGGGTTGGTACTAGGATGTTAACCGATCAAAGCATCAAAAGCATTATTGCTACGAGTAGTTCCTATTCCAATGGCTGTCACTATTATCGCCAAGGCTTTGTACGAGATGTACATTATTTTAAAGATAGAAACTATTTCACAGCAAGGGTAAGAGGCAGTAAATCTTATATTGTAGAAGTATTTTTTGATGAAACCAATCACTTGCATCGGTATGGATGCAGCTGCCCTGTCTCTTCCAACTATAGCGGACTCTGCAAACATCTGGTTGCTGTTTTAAAGTGCATACAAGCGAATTGGGATACCTATTTCCCTAAAGAAAATGCATTACCAATCAATAAACCCACCCAAAAAGAAAATTCATTGCAAATCAATAAAGCCACACAAGAGTTATTATCTTTTTTTACGAATGATCAAAAAGTGATGACAGAGCAACACACAGCGTCAATCCGACTAGTTCCTACTTATATCTTCACTAACAGAGAATACACTGCGAAAAGTTGGCTCACCTTCATGATCGGTACGGAACGATTATATGTGCTAAAAGATCTCCCTCAACTTCTAGGATCGCTCGATAGCAACCGGAGCATTATGTATGGCAAAAACTTTACATTAAATCCACAAGAAATGATATTTGATCCAGAATCTATCGGTCTCTTACAACTCATACAATCCATTTATCACGATGATAAACAACTACGAAGCTGGAGCTATAGTCCTAGTTCCTCATCACCATTTAGTGATGCGCGCAACTTAAAATTGACCAACTCTACTACATTGCAGTTTTTAGCGACGATGGAAAATAAGAGCTTCACTTGCATAATCAATGATCAAAAAATTGATCATGTGACCATTATCGAAGAGCGACCACCATTACACTTATCAATAAAGTCCCATAGCAATGGACTCATCATTGCTACAACACTACCTAATACTACGTTCCAAGGGCTCGATGCTGATTATCAATACATTTTTCATAACAAGCTTATTTACAAGGTAGATACTCTTTTTTCCAATTACATAAAACCACTACTCAAATGTTTTGCGAGTAATAAAAAATCTGAAATTTTCATACCACAATCCGCAGTATCCGCATTTTTCTCCTCCATGCTCCCCACGTTGGAGAAAATCGCTACCGTTAAAATGAGTGCCAACATGCTCAATAAAGTATATAAACAGCCGCTAGAAATACAAGTATATTGCGACCGTTTTGACGATGGAATCAGTGCAAGAGTTGAATTTCAGTATGATCAACTCGTCATCGATCCACTGAGTGTAGACAACAATAAAATTAATGATTTTAATGGCAAACTGCTACTTCGCTCTACACAGGACGAAAAAAAACTTCTTGATCTATTTCAGCGTTATGGGTTTGAAGTCATAGCCGGAAAGTTTATACAAGAAGATGAAGAAAAAAGCTATTTATTTTTACAAACTGGTATACCTGAATTACGGGATATCGCCGAAGTTTTTTATTCTGAGGATTTCAAAAATATCCAGATCAAACCAATGGGGAAAGTATCTGCTGGCGTGAGGATGAATGCTAAAAGTGATATGCTGGAATTTTCTTTGCATTATGAAGATATCGAGCCCAATGAATTATTTGCCTTGTTAGCTTCTTATAAGTTAAAGAAAAAATATCATCGTTTGGAAAATGGCGCCTTTATTCCTCTTGATTCTACCGATTTTCAGATGGCGACCAACCTGATTGAACAACTAGACCTTAGTGTTGATGATTTAGAGAATAAGGTAATCGAATTGCCAAAACATCGCGCGATGTATATTGATAGTTTAACCAGGGAAGATAGTGATTTTCAGATTCAACGCAGTAGTGCCTTCAAAAGAATGGTACAAGATATCAGTGAACCACAGGATATGGAACTGACTGTACCAAGCGGCATCCAAGGTAAGCTACGCAACTATCAAAAAACCGGCTTTAAATGGTTAAAATCACTTGCCAGCTATGGCCTTGGTGGAATACTAGCTGATGATATGGGACTCGGAAAAACATTACAGGTCTTAACCTTTATTCTATCGGAAAAGCAAGAAGAACCTATCCCTTCTCTTGTGATTGTCCCCACTTCTCTCGTATATAACTGGCAACAAGAAGTACATAAATTCGCTCCGGATTTAAAACTTACCATCGTATCTGGCAACCCAAATGAGCGAAAAGAACAACTCAAAGATATGACATCCTCTGATATCGTAGTCACATCCTACGCACTGATTAAACGCGATATTAAATTCTATGAAGGTATCACTTTTAAATATTGTTTCATTGATGAAGCACAACATATTAAGAATCCAGCTACACTCAATGCAAAAGCCGTTAAAAAAATCAAGGCAAACGGATATTTCGCCCTGACCGGAACGCCTATTGAAAATACATTAACAGAGCTATGGTCTATCTTTGATTTTCTAATGCCTGGTTATTTACAAACACACAAATCATTTATCAAGAAATTTGAATTGCCAATTATAAAAGACAGAGATGAAAAAGTGCTGACCGAACTTCGACGATATATCAAACCTTTTATTATGCGCCGAATGAAAAAAACAGTTCTCAAAGAACTGCCCGAAAAAATTGAAAATAAGATGGTCAATGAAATGACTCCCGAACAAACCAAGCTCTATGCAGCTTGGATGCTACAAGCAAAGAATGAATTTGAAAACGAGATGCAGAGCAATGGTTTTGCCAAAAGTCAGATCAAGATCTTGTCTCTACTGACTCGTCTACGACAGGTTTGTTGCCATCCTTCGTTATTTATTGAAAACTATCAAGGAGGCAGTGGCAAGCTTGATATGCTAACCGAATTAATCGAAGATGCAGTAGCTGGTGGACATCGGATTTTACTATTCTCTCAGTTTACTGGCATGCTTGCACTGATCAAGCAAGAATTAGAAACGCGAAATATTAAATATCAATATCTAGATGGCTCCACCAAAGCAGAAGATCGGATACAATTGGTCACTTCTTTTAATGCTGGTGAGCAAGATGTATTTCTTATTTCACTAAAAGCTGGTGGCACAGGTCTCAATCTAACTGGCGCCGATATGGTCATCCACTATGACCCATGGTGGAATCCCGCCGTCGAAGACCAAGCAACGGATAGGGCGTATCGCATTGGACAAAAGAATTCCGTACAGGTCGTTAGACTGATCACCAAAAATACTATTGAAGAAAAAATTTATGAACTGCAACAGAAAAAGCGCGAAATGATTGATTCTCTAATTAAGCCTGGTGAAAACTTCCTCACTAAAATGAGTGAAGAAGAAATACGAAAACTATTCGTATGAGGATATTAGACTAAAATGGGGCAGCATACGCTACCCCATTTTAGTCTTTACTTTCTGCTTTTTCCGCTTACATGCTTGATGGATAACTTGATGACTTTCGTCTGATGAGCACTACTTGCGATATAAGCTTTTCCTTTTTCCATATGAGCCGAAGAATATTTTTCAAGAAAACCTAATAATGCCTGTTCTTTTTCTTCTTCCGCCACTTCTTTTAGCACGCCAAAGGCAATGGCACTCACATAATTCGTAGTAAATTTATCAGCAAGTATTTCGGTATTGCCCACTACACAAAAAGATCCTTTTTTATGATAATTGATATTTTCTAATTTATGCCCTTCGGTGGCACTATGAAAATAAATCGCGCCGTTCATATAAATGTAACTAATTGGCACTCCATAAGGATAACCATCTTCACCCATCGTCGATAAAACACCATAGTCACATTTATTGAGTAGCTCCGCTATATCTGCCAAGCTTATTTTTCTATCTACTCTTCTAAGTTCTTTAAACATGATGTCTCCCCCCTCTTTTACTATTACATCTCACTCACTTTACTGCTCGACTCTTATGTTAATGAGCTGTAAATAAGTCAACATACTCTCCATACCCTTCTTTGACCAAATCCTCTTTTGGAATAAAGCGCAATGCCGCTGAATTGATGCAGTAACGTAGCTTCGTCGACGTGGGTCCATCATGAAAAACATGACCCAAATGTGAATCCGCCTCTTTACTACGCACTTCAATACGTTCCATAAAATGACTATCATCAAATTTTTCTACCAAAGCATTATTGGATAAAGGCTTGGTAAAGCTTGGCCAGCCGCAGCTCGATTGGTATTTGTCCATAGAACTAAATAACGGCTCGCCTGATACAATATCAACATAAATTCCCGCATAATTATGATTCCAAAATTCATTATCAAACGATGGTTCTGTTCCTTGGTTTTGCGTTACCTCATATTGCAGCTCTGTAAGACGTTTTTTTAATTCTTCTTTATCTTTCCAATATTTTCTTTCCATCATCAAAAAACACTCCTCATTTTTTCTTGCATTCAGTCTATAGTTTTTGAAACAAGGTCCCTGTCCCCTTGTTTCGCTACTCTGCGACGTGGCTTTTATCTTCATGTCCTGCTAACGCAAATAGTGACCAGGCGGATACGAGGAAAAATAAAACCGCTGTGCACCAAAAAACATACGGAATTCCTAGTAACAGTGCTACCGTACCACCGCTTAATGGTCCTAGAACATTTCCTAATAATGCAGTGCCATTTGTTACGCCATAGGCTACACCGCGTTTCCCAGGTGGTATTAGCATCGCAACAAGAGCATTGGAAACAGGCAGCATAGCCCCCATACAAAAGCCACTAGCACCACGCATAACCCCTAGCATCATGATAGAATCAACCAATGCTTGTGACGCAAAAAATATACCGGCCATAAATCCACCCACGCTCAGAATCATTCGATGAGAAAAACGTTGACTGATGCGTCCAATTGCCACAGAAGCCAAAGCACTCGTGAGTCCCGTTACTGCAATAATCGCTCCCGTATAGCTGGCAACCCTTGTTGTATCAACAGCTATATCTTGAATATATAACGGTAATACGGGAGCAATGATTTGAATCGCAAACTGACTTAAAAACTGTATAAACAGCATACTTTTCATGCCAGGGATCGCCATGACCTGCCAACTTTCACTAGCCACTGACCGTTTAGTCGTGCGCACTACAGGCGTAAAATTCTCTTTCACATAAAAATAAATAATCAAGAGCGATATGTACGATAATGCGCCAAATAGCATAAAAGCATAGCGAAAGCCAAAATGATCCGCTACCAAGCCTCCAACAAGTGGTCCGATCGCGCTACCGCCAATCATTGCTGTTTGAAAAATCCCCAAGGCATAGTCTAGTTTATCTTTCGGTGTAAGGCTTGTAACCAACGCTAACGCTGCTGCAACTGACCCACCAAAAATTCCTTGAATTGTCCGCAGTACAAATAATTGATGAACACTATGAACATAAGCCATCGCGATCATTACACTACCAAAAACCAACATCACTTTTATGAGCATGATCTTACGTCCACGTCTATCAGCCAACGCTCCCCAGTATGGCCCAAAAAATGCCGCACATAAAGGCGCTATTCCCATTATCAAACCGGACCACAATTCCACTTCAGCTAGATCCGTAACTCCCAATTGAGTTACATAGAGTGGTATAAATGACACTACACCTGTAATGGCGCTCATACCAACTAGCTGCGCTAACCACATGGCAGCTAAGTTTTTCTCCCAACTTGACCAAGCCATTTTTCAACCTTCCTTCATTTTTAAAACAGAGAACCTGTCCCCGCGTTCCCGCTAAGTAAGCAACTATTTTTATTTTATCATAAATTGCATGAATGCCCTAATAATAGAAATACAGACCTGCTAACATAGCAAGTCTGTATTTCTATTATTCAATTCTATGTTACCACTTAAGAACTTCGCAAAGACATTTTTTGCTGTTGATTACGCGAGAAAATCGAAAGTGTATAATTGAGTACAAAATAAGTTAAGGCAATCGTCCCAAAAATTGCAAACACCTGCTCTGTGCTACCGTATTTCCCCATAATGATCATCCCTTTGCCGGTCAAATCTTCAATACCAACAGCCCATACAAAAGAAGTATCCTTAATGACTGTAGTAAATTGAGATACTAAAGGAGGTATCATATTTTTCAAAGCTTGTGGCAAAATAATATGAATCAGTGTAGAAAAATAAGTAAATCCTTGCGATTTAGCTGCTTCCCACTGTCCTTTCGGAATGGAGTTTAACCCACCCCGAACAATTTCAGCAATAATAGCGGAGGTGAAGATGGTCATGGCGACAATACCAGCATTCATGGGCTGCAAACTTGTCATAAAGCGAGCTGCCAATATAAAGAGAAGTAACGGTGTATTTCGAACGATCTCAATGTAACCAATGGCCAATTTACTAAATAACCGATGGTTCGAATAACGAGCCACCCCTAAAATCGTACCAAAAAGCATACTAAGGGCAATCGAAAGCACTGAAATATAAAGTGTAACAAATAACCCCTGACCTAAAAACCCCAAGATCTCAGGTTGAAATAACTCCTTGATCATAGGGACACCTCCAGTTTACGCTCTAACCTACGTGCATAGGTAGCTAAAGGTAAGCATAGTGCTAGATATAATAATCCTGTCACTACATAGGTAGGACCATAATACAGATTGTTACTTGCCCAAGAGTCAGCATGATACATAAGATCCCCACCAGCCACCATGGCTAAAACGGAAGTGTTTTTAATCAGGCTTACAGCTTGATTAGTTAATGGTGGATACGCAATTCGTTTCGCTTGTGGCAATATAATATGACGCATAGCGCTCCAATAGGAAAATCCTTGAGATAAAGCCGCTTCTTGTTGCCCGCGAGGGATGGACAAAATGCCCGCCCTCACTACTTCCGCAACATATGCACCATGATATACACCAACACCTAATACACCGACAACAAAGACAGGTAAAATCACTCCTAAGTGCGGTAAGCCATTATACAAAAAGAATATTTGAATGACTAATGGTGTATTTTGAATAAACTCCACATACACTCGATTGATAAATCGAAGACTCTTATTATTTGCCGTTCCCAGCATACCAAAAAATATTCCAAGAACCATGGCGAGTAATAACCCTAATAGGGATAAAGCAATCGTAGTCAAAAAGCCTTCCGCAAAAACCTGCCAATCTTGCAATACAGCTAGCCATTTAAAAGCTGCAAATGGCACTATTTAATACCCCACTTGGCTATCATTTTATCTAGTTCGCCTGATTTTTTCATATCAGCAATGGTCTCATTGACTAGTTTGGCTAGGTTTTCATTGGATTTTTTACTGGCAACGCCATATTCTTGCGGAGTATAACGATCTGCTAAAATAACAGTAGAATCATCTAAGTAACCAAATAAAATCGCACCGTCTACACTAAAGCAATCAATCCGTCCTGAATCAAGAGCAGTTTTAATTTCAGGATACGTACCAAATTCTAAGAAAGATACTTTCACGCCTTGTTTGGTAGCTTCATCAGCAAGAGCCTTTTTACTAGTGGCGCTTTGGGCTACACCAATCTTTTTCCCATCTAGATCTTTTAAACTAGTTATACCTGCATTTTTCTTCACCATCAATGCTACCCCATCTGTAAAGTAAGGGTCTGAAAAGTTATAACTTTTCTTGCGCTCTTCTGTAATGGTAAACGTAGCAATAACTAAATCTACTTCACCATTATCAAGTAATGGACCACGCGTTTTGGCAGTTACTGCCTGCACATCAATTTTATTTTCGTCACCTAAGATTTTTTTGGCAATTACTTTCGCTAAGTCAATTTCAAAGCCCTCGACTTTATCTGTTTTCGGATCTTTGAAACCAAATTTAGGAACATCCACTTTAACGCCTATTTTTAAGACGCCTCTATCTTTGATTGCCTTAATATCAGCTGGCACACCATCTTTGCTTGCAGTTGTTGGAGCGCTTGTACCGCAACCTGTAACAACAAAAGCAGTAAGAACGAGTAGACTGACCATCAAACCAAATATTTTTTTCATAATAAATTACCCCCTATGTATTTTTTTATTACCTGTTAGCGAATAATACGACTTAGAAATAATTTTGTACGCTCATGTTCGGGATTCGTAAAGAAATGTTCCGGCGGACCATCTTCTAAAATACGGCCTCCATCCATAAAAATCACTCGGTCAGCGACTTGCCGTGCAAAGCCCATCTCATGCGTCACTACGACCATGGTAATACCTTCTTTTGCTAAGTCCACCATAACATCAAGCACTTCCTGAATCATTTCAGGATCAAGAGCCGATGTAGGTTCATCAAACAGCATGATTTTGGGCTTCATATTTAATGCTCTAGCAATCGCTACCCTTTGTTGCTGACCACCTGAAAGCTGAGAAGGATAAGCACTCGCTTTATCTTTTAAACCAACACGCTCTAAAAAAACTAGGCCCGATTCGATTGCTTCTTTTTTATCTACGCCTTTAATTAAGATGGGAGCTAACGTGACATTTTCTAATACGGTCTTATGCGGATACAAATTAAATTGCTGAAATACCATAGATACCGATTCTCGCACTTTGGTGATCGGCGCTTTTGGTGCAGTAATTTCAACGCCATCAACGATTACTTTCCCTTGGCTTGGCACTTCTAAAAGATTCATACAACGGATTAATGTACTTTTACCAGAACCACTAGGACCAATAATAACAACTTTTTCTCCACTACCAACCGATAAATGAATGTCTTTTAAAACATGGTTGGTTCCAAAATGTTTATCCACTGCTTCTAACTGAATCACTTGCTTTATCCTCCTCTCCTACATAGTATGGGAAAAAATAAAAACCGCATATTCTACAGTATGTACTTAGAATATGCGGCATCATCGCCCAACTATATGTTCGTTACGGAAAATATACCATAGATTCATCACGTCTGTCAAGAAATATACGCTCGCTGTTTTTTTGCATATCGCTACTTTTTTTACTAAAGAATTAAGTTTTAGTATTATTTTGTGATAATATGGTATAGGTAATTTATATTTCAATAATAAGGTGGTAACTATAATGAATCATAACGCCTCTGACGTTTTTTTCAATACAAATGCATACTGGTTTTTATTTTGTAAAGACGAACTGCTAGTTGTAAAAAATGAAAAGGAAAATCGTATTTTATCAACCTATAATATCAAACGCTTACCGAATCAGCCTACTAGCATCCAGTCAATTGGGTTTTTTCGTGGTCTGGAATGTTTTATTGGAACGATCAGCAATGAGAACATTCCAGAAGGGTTTTCGTTTACCAAAGTAAGGCCATTGTATGGCAATATCGAAGATGACTGTTTCTGGTGTGCGTGTCGTGCATTTCATATCAGCACTTGGTTAAAATCGAATACCTTTTGTGGTTGTTGCAAAGGCGTAATGAAGATGTCATCGATCGAGCTCGCTCTAAAATGCACAGACTGCGGACATCTTGTTTATCCGCGAATCTCCCCTGCCATTATTGTTGCAGTAACAAAAGGCAATCAGCTATTACTCGCACATTCTAGTCGTTTTCTCCCGAATCGTTATAGCGTCATTGCCGGCTTTGTTGAACCAGGTGAAACATTAGAAGACTGCGTTAAAAGAGAACTGATGGAAGAAGTAGGGGTTGAAGTCCATAAGATCAAATATTTCGCGAGCCAACCATGGCCATTTCCAGATTCTTTAATGGTTGCTTTTACAGCAGAAGCATTAACGGAAGAAATAACAATTGATAATCAGGAAATTTTAGCTGCTGGTTGGTTTTATGCCGATAATCTCCCAGATATCCCCGATAAACCAAGCGTCGGTAGAGCATTGATCGACTGGTTCATCAAAACGCATCCAATTAAATAAGAGCTTACTGTCACGACATGAAAAGGTTACTCTTTAATGTCGTGACTTTGTTTTAAGGCACCAGGGCCATCCTGCGCTATTGCTACTGCCGCATCACCAAATGTTTTCATATCATTGAGCATATGTAGTGATGCATTGAGCAGCGAAATTCCAAATATCGCTCCCGTTCCATCCCCAAGGTGCATATCAAGATGCAAATATCCTGGCACCTTCATGATATCAAGTGCCTCACTATATGCAGGGTCTACAGCAAAGTGTGATGCAATCAGATAGTCTTTAACTTGAGGAGCAATTTTCACAGCAATCAAAGCAGCGGCAACGGTAGCAAGACCATCCAACACGATTACCGCTCCCCCTGCCGCCGCACCTAAGATAACGCCGACTAAACCCGCAATCTCAAAACCGCCTATTTTGCACAGTACATCCATCGGATCCTCGGTATCTGGCTGATTGATCTTTAGTGCTCTTTCTATTACAGTGATTTTTTTATTAAGTAGTTCATCGACGATTTTCGCGTCACTTCCAAATAATTCTGCTACTTTCTTTGCACTATAACAGCGAATAATGCCGACACTAGAAATATCTCCCCCAACCCCAATCGCACCTAGTCCTAAAATTCTACAGCCTTTTTCAATCTCACCTTGCGCAATTTCGCGACCGACGGTAATGGCTCTTGTCCCTTGTTCTCTCGTCATGGCGGCTTCTTGCGCTATATTTTTTGTTGCACTGGCAATTCTCATGTTATGCATCTGAGCAAAGGAAGGCATCTTTGTAGCAATCCCCATGTCGACTAATGTTAAATTTGCAGCAATATGCTCAGCCAATACATGAATCGTAGCACGCCCTTGGCAGCAATCACTCATCCTTTCAGCCGTTACACTTTGAGGATCCATACTGATTCCTTCAGCGACTATTCCATGATCGGCTGCCATAACGATTATACTTTTCTGCAAGTCTTTTGGTCTATGATACCCCGTAATTCCTGCCATTTGACAAGCAATATGTTCAAATGAATGTAAGCTACCCAGTGGCTTTGTCAAATTATCAATTCTAATTTGACACTTTTCCATCGCCTTTTTATCTAACGGTTTTATCAACGAGATTATATTGTCAAACATGAATCGTCCCTCCTAAGATTATGCAGCACCTTAATAGAGGCAGTTAACATATCCATTACGATAGAAGCACCAATTGCTTCTCCGAGGCGTACTCCCATGTCAAGGCAAGCTTTTAACTGTAAATATTCTAGTGCAATAATATGAGCCGGTTCACCCGATAAGTGAGACGCAAAAATATACTCTTTGCTGATTGGCTGAATGGCATTTGCAATTAATGCTGCGGCAGTGGTATTTAGGCCATCAATTACAACCCCGCACTGATTCGCTGCGCAGCCAAGAACCACTCCTGCTAACGCGCCAATTTCAAACCCACCTATTTTAGCTAGTACATCAATACCATCTGCCTTATTAGGCTCATTAACAGCCAGAGCCTGGCGAACGGTATTGATTTTGATATCCATTCGACTATCTGATATCCCAGTGCCTCTGCCTGTCACGACTTCAGGCGTTAGCCCCGTAAAAGCAGCAACAACAGCAGCGCTCGATGTAGTGTTACCAATTCCCATTTCCCCAAGGCTAAAACAAGTATAGCCTTGCTCAGCTTTCTCATTCACGATTTGGATACCTGTTTCCAAAGCCTGTATGGCCTGCTCACGTGTCATAGCGGGCCCTTGTGTAAAATCATTCGTACCATAAGCGATTTTTCGGTGTAGTAGCCCCGGTACATGAGATAAGTCACCGGCTACTCCCATATCGACAACTACCATATCAGCGCCACAAAAGTTCGCAAATGCATTAGCACTTCCGCCTTTTGAAATCAGATAGTTTGCTGTCATATGCATGGTTGTCTCTATGGGATAAGCGCTAATGCCGAGTTTAGCGACTCCATGATCTGCAGATGAAATCACCATGCAATGGCGTGGTAAATCTGGCTCAATCTGCCTTACGATTCCAGCATATTGCTTTACCATGTATTCTAATAGACCAAGACTTTGCTTTGCCATTCCTAGGCTATCTAATCTTTGTTGTACTTTATCCATTACATTTACATCCAAATGATCAATTTTTAGTAGTGTCTCTTCCAATAAACTCATCATTAGCCCCCTCCCTTATTTTCCCTGGCTCCATAATCATATATACGCAAAAAAGAGAAGATTTCTTTGGATCATAACTCCAAAAAAACCTTCTCGTCCATGAAGGATTATAAATGGTATAAAGGCAGGTCTCCTGGCTCCTGAATCATCAATAACTTATGCCTTCCCCAAGCGAGTGAGTGGCTTTATAAGATCTCCTCAGTACAGTGGCGGGCCCACGCTTACGCATAATATTATGCTCAGACTTCCCTATTATCCCCCAAATAATTGGCGGCACCTTAACCATATCGTATACAATTATTGCTATTATATCAGTCCAATATTAAATCGTCAAGCTTATATCCATCGCTACAGAGGTTTCGCATCTAATTTCCAGTAACGATAGAAATATTCATTTCATTGCT
>CAXYVG010000067.1:0-20900 GCA_964292325.1 uncultured bacterium
GTACGGTGGTGTGAGAGGACGATAAATAAAATAATTATTTATCTCCTACTCGATTTTTGCACTTTTTGATATTACACGACGCCTTGACGTAATAAGTCAGTTAGATGAATCATACCAATGACACGGGCGCTCGCATCGACGACTGGCAGTACGGTGATAGGTTTTGGTTTATTGCTTTCCATAAGGTTTAAAGCTTGTGCGGCTAATTTATCGGCGCTGATGGTACGAGGCGTTGCCGTCATCAATGAATCGACTTTTTTATCGAGAAAATCATGTCCTTTTTCTAAACTACGCCGAATGTCACCATCGGTAATGAGTCCTAATAAATGGCCATTTTCATCGACAACCGATGTAGCTCCGAGTCCTTTTCCAGTAATGACAAATAGGGCTTCTTTTACCGTTTGATGTAATGTAACAGTTGGATTTTCTGATCCAGCATGCATAATATCTTCTACTTTGAGTAGTAATTTTCTGCCTAAGGCACCACCTGGGTGAAACACAGCGAAGTCTTCAGGGGTAAACTTTCGGGCAGACATTAATACGACTGCTAAGGCATCGCCGAGTGCTAATTCGACAGTTGTGCTTGTTGTTGGTGCGAGTCCCAGAGGACAGGCTTCTTTTTCTACACCGGCATACAGAAAAATATCTGCATTTTGACCTAATGTAGATTCTTTACGACCGCAGATGGCGATTATTTTGGCTCCGATTCGACGAATCGGCGCTAAAATATTAATAATTTCAGCCGTTTCTCCGCTGTTGGATATTGCTAAAACGATATCCTCCTTGGTAACCATGCCTAAATCTCCATGAATACCTTCTGCCGGATGGAGGAAAAAAGATGGTGTACCAGTACTCAGTAGTGTAGCGGTGATTTTCTGACCGATATGACCAGGTTTGCCCATTCCTGTTACGATAACCCGTCCTTTTCCGTCTAAAATCATATGGACCGCTTTGGTAAATTGTTCATCAATACGAGAAATGAGGGACTCTATAGCAGCTGCTTCTATTCGTAATACTTGTTTAGCTTGTTCAATCATCAATGAAACCTCCATGATAGATGTTTATTTACTCTTATCTATAGTATATAAACTATTTATAAATTACAAGGGGTTTTACATAAAATCTCAATCTCAATAAAATAAAGAGAATATACTTTTAAAGGATGTCGTGCAACATGGTTACAAACTTGATTTATATTGAAAGATAAGAGTATAATTGGGTTATTGTGATTTTATAGAATCAACATAGCGTTTATGCATGATATTTGTTTTGAGGGGATTTTAATATATGAGTAAAATAGTAGTACTAGCAGAAAAACCTTCTGTTGGTAGAGATTTAGCCAGAGTATTACAGTGCAATCAAAAAGGAAATGGATATTTTCAAGGAGCAAAATATATAGTAACTTGGGCATTAGGGCATTTAGTAACCCTAGCTGATCCCGAGGCTTATGATGAAAAGTATAAATCATGGAAACTTGAAGATCTACCGATGTTACCGATGCCGCTCAAACTCGTTGTGATTAAGCAAAGTAGTAAGCAATATAACATTGTAAAAGAGCAAATGAATCGCAAAGATGTAAGCGAAATTATTATTGCTACCGATGCGGGCCGTGAAGGGGAACTGGTCGCTAGATGGATTATTGAAAAGGCTCATGTACATAAACCAATCAAACGTTTGTGGATTTCTTCAGTGACGGATAATGCAATAAAAGAAGGGTTTAATAAGTTAAAACCGGGCAAGGATTATGAAAATCTCTTTGCTTCTGCTGTTGCACGGGCTGAAGTGGATTGGTTGGTTGGAATCAATGCTACGCGAGCACTGACTTGCAAACATAATGCGCAGCTTTCTTGTGGTCGAGTACAGACTCCTACGTTGGCTATTATCGCTAGTCGAGAAGAAGAGATTAAACAGTTTAAGCCCAAAGAGTTTTATGGTATGATGGCTACGACCGATAATCGTTTGAAGCTAATATGGCAGGATAGTAAAACAAAAAATACCAGGACGTTTGAGCGAAGTACTTGTGAAAGAATACTAGATGCGATAAAAAATAAAAAAGCAGAAATTATCGAAATCGATAAAGCATATAAAAAGAAATTTTCTCCACAGTTATATGATTTAACAGAGTTGCAACGAGATGGTAATAAATTCTTTGGTTTATCACCCAAAGAAACTACTTCTATTATGCAACGTTTGTATGAAAATTATAAACTACTGACCTATCCTCGTACCGATTCTAGATATATTTCTACCGATATTGTCGATACGTTAAAAGACCGTGTAAAAGCTTGTGGTGTTGGTCCGTATGCAAAGTTGGCAGCGACTATTTTAAAAAAACCAATTAAAGGCAACAGTGGTTTCGTTGACAATCATAAAGTTTCGGATCACCATGCGATTATCCCAACTGAGCAACCAGCTAATTTAAGTTTACTTGTTGATAAGGAAAGGAAAATCTATGATCTAGTAGTCAAACGCTTTTTAGCCGCTTTATATCCGCCTTTTGAATATGAACAAATTACATTAAAAGCCAAGATCGGAACGGAAATTTTTATCGCCAAGGGCAAAACGGTCATTGCGCAAGGCTGGAAAGAAATTTATGAGCATCCTATCGATGAGGAAGATGCAAAGGAAGATATCGCTGAGCAATTATTGCCAAGCCTTACGAAAGGTGAAGTGTTACCCATCACCAATGTTTCGTTAACGACAGGCGAAACCAAGCCACCAGCACCATTCACAGAGGCTACGTTACTGTCTGCTATGGAAAATCCAGTGAAATATATGGGTAATGAGAGTGAAGCACTGAAAAAAACCATTGGCGAAACGGGTGGTTTAGGCACGGTAGCGACGAGAGCCGATGTAATCGAAAAATTATTTAATAGTTTTGTCATTGAAAAGAATGGTAAAAATATTTTCATCACTGCCAAAGGTAAGCAACTATTAGAACTTGTGCCTGAGGATTTAAAATCTCCTACCTTAACAGCTCAATGGGAACAAAAGCTTGGGCATATCTCTAAGGGGTCACTCAATAAAAACGCATTTATTAACGAGATGAAAGAGTATGCCAAGCAAGTAGTTCATGATATAAAAGCTAGCCAAGATAAGTTTAAACATGATAATATAACTCGGCATAAATGTCCACAATGCGAAAAATTTATGCTAGAGGTCAATGGTAAAAAGGGAAAAATGTTTGTTTGTCAGGATCGAGAGTGTGGCTATAAAAAGAATATTTCTATTATTACCAATGCTCGCTGCTCGACTTGTCACAAAAAATTAGAATTACGTGGTGAAGGGGAAAATCAAATCTTTGTTTGTAGCTGTGGTTACCGGGAAAAACTTTCTGCCTTTAATCAGCGAAAACAAAAAGAGCATAATCAAGGGTCCAAAGGTGAAGTATCAAAGTATTTGCGAGAGCAAAATAAAGTAAGTGATGGGCCATTTAATTCGGCCCTAGCAGATGCTTTTGCTAAATTAAAGCTAAAATAAAATTATAATATGGAGAGTGTACAATATGAAAGAATTTGAAAATGTATCAATCATCAAGAAAGCAAATGTCTATTTTGAAGGAAAAGTCACTAGTCGTACCGTCGTTTTTGCCGATGGTAGTAAGAAAACATTAGGAATTATGCTACCTGGTGAATATGAATTTGGTACTGACGCGGCAGAACTCATGGAAATTTTAGCAGGAGATATGCTAGTTTTATTGCCAGGTCAGCAGGAATATCAACGTTATACAGAAGGGGATTCCTTTCATGTTCCCGCCCATTCTTCTTTTAAATTACAGGTGAAGACGGTAGCCGATTATTGTTGTTCATATGGGGAAAAATAAACGGAGGTAACAATCGTTGAAGTTAAGACATATCCTATATATGGTAGTAGCATTGCTGATCATCAATGTGACAGGCTATGCTCAGGAAGGTAAAATACAGTTAGAGTGGAAAAATGCAGAAGATGCTGTGATGTATGAACTCGAGGTTGCAACGGTGCCTCTTGGTAGCAGAAAGGTCGCTTCGAGCCAACAAGTGGTTTATAGGACAACAGAAATTTTCACACCGGGTGTGGAATTGAACTTATCATTGTTTGATGAGTATAAACTAAATAGGCTATATTACCGGGTTCGGCCTTTAGACTTGGATAAAAACCCCATTGCTGAATTTAGTCAGGGGTCTATGATTGCGAAAGGAACGCTGAATCCTAGCAAACCAAAGGTCACATCTTTTTTGAAAAAAGGTCATCCTCCTCTTTTATATCCTGCTTATTCGTGGATACCTGTGCTGGGAGCGACTCACTATGAGGTGGAAATCACCAGTCAGCTGCCGGAAAATCCGAATGGCATAGAGGCTTCTCGATATAGAATCGGTTCCTACTCCATTGAAGGAGGATTTGATTGTTATGATACTCATTCCTATAATGAAGCTGGTACTTATTATTGGCGAGTAAGAGCAATCGGTGATGATAACCAGGCAATTGGAACGTATTCAGATGCGAATTCTTTTACGGTTAGTACAATGCATTATAGATGGGCTGTGTTTGGTGATAGTATTACGCATGGTGGTGGTGCTGTTTCGAATCCACCTTCGGATGAACGGTTTGAATATGTTTCTTATTTGCCGTTCCCTGTTAAAAATTTGGGCAGAAGTGGAGATACCATTGAAATGATGGTGGAGCGCTTTGATGATGATGTGCTTCCGTTTAAGCCTCAATATATGTTTATCTTAGGTGGTTCTAACAGCATTCGAGGTGGGGCAACAGGTGAAAGTGTCATTGCATCGATCCAAATCATCAAAGAGAAATGTGAGAAAAATGGCATTACGCCTATCTTTTTAACACTTCCGCCAGTCAATCCAGAGCGGATTGAACGGGTTTTTAAACAACCAACAGCTGGAAATTGGCAAAATGAATTAGCCAAAGTCAATCAGTTTTTGCGTACGCAACCCAATTATATTGACATATATCCATATTTAGTGGATGACAGAGGTTTCTTGCCAGTAGAGTATGCAGAAGATGGACTTCATCCTGATATTTCTGGGAAAAGGGTTATGGCACGTTGCATAATTTCTTTCTTACAAAAGCATCGCTTTTAATAAACACTATAAAGAATAGAAAAATCACACCGAGCAAAGGCTTGGTGTGATTTTTTTGCGCAAAAAATATAAATAGAAGGGCAATGCTTGGGAAAACTATATGTGATGGATAGGAGCAAGGAGGCGTAATGTGAAAATTTTAGTTGTAGAAGATGATTTGATGTTACGAGAAGCTGTAGTGGCTGTGTTGAAAGAGGGAGAGTACTTAATTGAGCAGACAGGTACTGGTGATGAAGGTTTGTATTTGGCAGAGGGAGGGGTGTATGATTTATTGATTATTGATATCATGCTACCAGAGATAAATGGTTTGGACATTGTCAAACGTTTGCGATCAAAGGGGAATGCGGTACCTATTTTGTTATTAACTGCAAAGGATAGTGTCGAAGATAGGGTTATAGGACTTAACAGTGGGGCCGATGATTATCTGGTCAAACCGTTTGCTGTGCCAGAACTATTGGCGAGAGTAAAAGCATTATTACGACGTACAGGTATGGGGGGCAAAGAAGGGGAACTTTGCTATGGGATCATTTCGTTAAGTCCCAAGCTAAAAGATGGCTTTATTGGGGAGCATCCACTACAGCTAACGAGCAAAGAATATGAACTACTCGAATATTTGATGATGAACAAGGAACGAATTTTGACGCGCGAACAGGTTTTCGACCGTGTATGGGGATTTGAATCAGAGACGGCGATTGGCATCGTTGATTTATATATTCATTATCTTCGCAAAAAAATAGCACCGTATGGTCAGGAACAATTCATTCAAACCGTGCGTGGCGCTGGTTTCATGCTGAAGGGAAAGTAGAGATGTTTAAAAAAACGTTGTATCGCTTAACGTTGTTAAATTCTATCGTATTTTTATTTATTTTTATTGCTTTTGGTGTGATGCTATATGGATATGTAGCCCGTCAATTATTCGATGATATTGACCAATCTATGGAGCATAAAATTGACGTATTTCGCATTAGTAATAGTCGCCCGGGGGGAGGCAGTATCCTACCTGCTTTCTTTGATCCGCGTATATTGATATTATTACAGGATACTAATGAAAATATTATAAATTTATATCCATTTCCGATTGAAGGAATTATTGAGATTATGACATTTTTTAATCAAGCTTCCTCTGATAGGTTGCAAACACAAAGAATCGAGGATCATGTCTATCGAATACTTCGTTTACCTTATCCATACAGTGATAATATCGTATCAAAAGGAAATAATTCTGCACCCATTATTATAAAAGAAGTGATTGCGATCAGTATTGTAGATTCGGAAGTGGCAATACTACATCGACTTAGGCTGATCATTTTCATTGGGCAAGTCGTAGGGATGCTTGTTATTATTCCCGCTGGATATTATTTAGCGCAGCGCGCTTTAGTACCCATCCGGGCAGCTTGGGAAAAACAACAACAATTTGTTGCGGATGCTTCTCATGAACTACGTACTCCGTTGGCTGTTGTGAAAAGCAATGCAGAATTATTATTGCGCCACCCCCAGCATACTGTTGAGGAAGAAACCATTCGTATTACCAATGTCGTGCGGGAAACGGTACGAATGAGCAAATTGGTATCTACATTATTTACATTGGCAAGGGCAGATGCCGATCAAATTGAACTACAACTAGCCCCTCTCAGTCTCAATGAAGTCATAGCGCATGTTGTTGAGCAGTTTCAACCATTAGCGCAGATGAAAAATATTACCTTACATATCGATATCAGGGATAAAATAGAATTAGTAGCCGATAAGGAAAGATTACACCAATTGTTTATTATTTTACTTGATAATGGTATTAAATACACTCCGCCATTTGGGGATATTTCACTATTATGTTATCGGCAATCCAATATGGTTGTGATCAAGGTAGTGGATACGGGATGTGGAATTGCTCCAGAAGACTTACCGAAGGTTTTTGACCGATTTTTTCGTGGAGATAAAGTTCGTTCACGCGAAACGGGAGGTGCAGGACTTGGACTAGCAATCGCCCAATGGATTGTAGAAAAACATAGCGGGAAAATTTGGGTAGCAAGTGAAGTGGGGATCGGCACTCAATTCCATATTACGTTTCCTGTTGAAAAATCATGAAGTAATTTACAGCACCTAGCATGGTGCTTTTTATTTTGCCAGTAAGGTGAAATTCCGTTCTAAAGAAAATCTAAAAATGAGACGGTAGAATGGGGTAAACCATGCAGAAAATATGGTTTGTTTCATTACTTATGTTAACGGAATTTAAAGGAGGACATTATGTTATATAACAAATACAGACAAAGACCGATAGCCGCTTTACTAGCAGCCGGAGTACTTTTTTTCAATGCGGCAGTAGTACTTGCTTCTCCCGTTGAGTTATCTTTAGACGATAGTATTATTATGGCGATGAAAAACAATCCGTCGATTCATATGGCAATTGCCGATCAAGAAAAAGCTGGCTGGGTAGTCAAGGAAAATGAAGCGGGTAAGTTGCCAACGCTATCGCTAATGAGTGGTTATAGCCGAGCGAATGGATCTTCTACGCCAACGGATAGCTTCAATAATTCATTAAAGTTAAACTGGTCTCTTTATACAGGAGGTCGTGTAGAGGGGCAAATTGATCAAGCCAAAAAGAATGCAGATATAGCCAATTTAGGTATAGTGAAGGCAAAGGAACAATTAACACTCGATGCCACTACTGCATATTATAATGTTTTGCAAGGTCGCAATGTTATGAAAGTCAACCAAGAAACGGTAGATAATTTGCAAGAGCATTTGAAAAACGTGCAAGCTCAATATCAAGTAGGAACCGTTGCCAAGTCAGATGTACTTCGATCTGAAGTGGAACTTGCCAATGCCCAACAAAATTTAACAAAAGCACAAAATAGCTATGATGTGGCAGTTGCTAGTCTTAATAATGTAATGGGTATGCCACTCGATAGTCAACATATCATGAAAGATGAGTTAACGCATGCGAAATATGATATTTCACTGGAAGATAGCATAAAAATGGCCGAGGCGAAACGACCAGAGATTGTTCAATCTATGGATAGTATTGATATTGCCAAGATCGGTATTAAGATTGCCGATAGCGGAAGATTGCCTACCGTGGCGGTTAGTGCAAGTGACAGTTTAGGCGGCTCAGAATTTCCCGGTCAGAATAATAACTGGTCGGTAGGGTTTTCTGCTAGTTGGAATCTTTTTGATGCAGGAGTTACAGGGGCTAAAGTGAAAGAGGCCAAGGCAAATGAAGAGAAGGTCAGAGCAGCAGATAAACAACTTCGTGATGGAATTGAGCTAGAAGTTCGCCAAACCTATCTAAGTATGAAAGAAGCAGAGGCTCGAATTGAGACATCACAAGTAGCAGTTAGTAAGGCAATAGAAGATCTCAAAGCTTCGGAAGCAAAATATTATGCCGGTGCAGGTACGAATATCGATGTGATTGATGCACAAATGGCTCTTACTCAGGCTAAGACTAATGCGACGCAAGCATCATATGACTATAATGTGAATAAAGCGAAACTAGAAAAAGCCGTTGGGTTGGGAGCGAAATGATAGGGGGGTAACAGTATGCGGGTAGTGTGGAAGAAAATTTTGCAATATAAAAAGTGGATCATCATAGCTATGGTTGTTGGTATAGCGCTCGCAAGTGCTATGTATCTATATAAAGGGAAAACAACTCCCGTTACAGTGGGAACCACCGTTCATGTAGAACGTGGTAATATGGTCTCGATGATTTCCGCTACAGGTACGATTTCGCCTGTAAATTTGGTTGATATCAGTTCTAAGATATCGGGTCTAATTGAAGAAGTAAAGGTTAAGGAAAATGATCAGGTGACAGTGGGTCAAGTGCTGTTAGTGCTGGATGATACTCACCTGCAGGCATTAGTAGCGCAAGCGCAGGCTCGTCTATCGAATGCAACTAGTGTTTATGAACGTACCAGGCGTTTAGAGACCATTGGATCGGTATCAACTCAGATGCTAGATAGTAGTCGTAGTGATTACAGTGTAGCGCAGGCCGCTTATGAAGATGCTGTATCGCAATTAAATGAAACCGTCATTCGTTCGCCTATCAATGGCAAAGTGATTGGCAAACCAACGCCAGCGGGACAAGCAGTGGCACCAGGTGTATCCTCGCCCATGGTACTTTTGACCATTGCTGATATGTCTAAAATGCAAATTGAAACACAGGTAGATGAATCTGATATTGGGAAAATACAAGTAGGGCAACAAGTACTATTTACGGTAGATGCATATCCAGGGAAATCGTTTAGCGGAGTGGTATCGAATGTATCACAAAAAGCCACGATTGTATCCAATGTGGTGTACTATAAAGTATTAGTTGATGTTGCTGGGAGTGAAAATCTGCTAAAACCGAGCATGACTGCCAGAGTTTCCATTCAGGTAGCGGAAAGTAAAAATACCCTAATGGTACCTCTTGCTGTTGTTAAATCAAATAATGGTGAGAAATATGTAATGGCAGTAAATAATGGTAAGCAAGAAAAAAGAACGGTAACCACAGGATTGACGAGTGATGAAAAGATTGAGATCGTAAGTGGTCTGGTAGAAGGGGATCAGGTCGTAGTATCTCCAGCAAAAACACAAGCAACAAGCGCTCCTAAGGGCGGTGGCATGATCCCAGGTATGGGTGGTAGGTAAAGGAGGATTACGATGTCAATTATACTTTCTAACGTTACTAAAGTGTATCAACTAGGAGGCGAAATAGTAAACGCCCTTGCAGGACTTAGCTTAACGATCAGTCCTGGTGAATTTACGGCGATTATGGGTCCTTCCGGGTCTGGTAAATCGACGCTCATGAATATACTCGGGTGTTTAGATCGGCCCACTAGTGGCTCCTATCAGCTGGATAATCAGGAAGTAGCCACGCTAAACGATGATGAACTTGCGATTACTCGCAATCAAAAAATAGGGTTTGTTTTTCAAAGTTTTAATCTTTTGCCAAGGATGTCAACTATTCAGAATGTGGCACTTCCGATGGTTTATGCTGGCATAGAGAAAAAAGAGCGTTTAGCTAGGGCTGGCGAGCTATTAACATTGGTTGGACTCTCAGAACGTATGAATCATAGACCGAATGAACTTTCTGGTGGACAGCGTCAACGGGTTGCGATTGCTAGATCACTCGTAAATGATCCAACTATTATTATGGCGGATGAGCCTACAGGCAATCTAGATACCAAATCAGGTGATGAAGTGATGGCTATTTTTTCAGAGCTCAATACCCAGGGACGGACGATTATCTTAGTGACTCATGAACCTGAGATCGCAGAGTATGCGAAACGGGTTGTGTATGTTCGGGATGGGCTGATTGAGCGGGATGAATGGAAAGTGAGGTGAGTCTATGTTTAGCGAAAGTATTCACATTGCTTTAGATGGACTTAGAGCTAATAAATTAAGGGCTATGCTCACGATGCTAGGAATTATTATTGGTGTAGGGGCCGTGATTGCCATGGTATCGATTGGTATGGGGGTTAGAGATAAAGTCTCAAGTTCTATTGCAGGACTAGGTAGTAATCTACTGGTTGTTACTCCTGGTGCTCCGTCCGCTGGTGGTTCTCGTCAAGCAGCTGGATCGGGTATCACCTTAAGTGAGAAGGATGGTGTGGCGATTGCGCAACAAGTGGCTGGTATCAATCTAGTAGCGCCTTCTGTAAACCGTTCTTACCAGATTGTATTTGGCAATCAGAACTGGACAACGAGTGTTCAGGGAACAACGCCTGAAATTGTGGGGGTGCGCAGTTACAACTTACAAGAGGGCACTTTTTTCAGCAATCAGGATGTGGAAACCCGAGCGCGGGTGGCAGTACTTGGTAAAACAGTAGCAGATAATTTATTTAATGGTGGGACCCCGATTGGGCAAACCATTCGGATCAATAATGCACCTTTTAGGGTGATTGGCGTTCTAGAAAGTAAAGGACAATCTGCTGGTGGTGGAGACCAGGATGATACGGTTATCATACCACTCAAGACAGCGCAAGAGCGCTTGATGGGAATCACATATGTCCAAAATATTAATATTCAAGCTGCTGGTACGGATGTGATTAATCAGGTGCAAGCCGATGTCACGGCGCTACTACGGGGCCGTCATAAATTGACAGGTACTACACCGGATGACTTTACGGTACGTAATATGGTAGCCATTATGGCTACGGCTGATGAAACTACTGGAATGATCACATTATTACTGGGCGTCGTTGCTGGGCTCTCTTTGCTCGTTGGCGGTATCGGCATTATGAATATTATGCTGGTATCCGTTACAGAGCGAACCCGAGAAATTGGGATACGAAAAGCACTTGGTGCTAGGTATTACAATATATTACTACAATTTTTGATTGAAGCGGTCGTCATTAGTGTTGCTGGTGGACTATTAGGGATTGCATTAGGGATTGGTTCATCGTATGCAATTTCAAATGTTGCTGGCTGGAAGACAATCATTTCTTCCGCTGCTATTATGGCAGCATTTGGATTTTCGGTCATGATTGGCTTGTTTTTTGGAATCTATCCTGCCCGCAAAGCAGCATTACTAGATCCAATTGATGCACTGCGCTATGAATAGCTAATTAGAATGAAGTAAAGGAGATGATTGGATGTTTGGGCATTGGTTATCTAATAATATATTTTATATTGTCATGATTGCAGCATTCCTCTTATATTCCTATCAAATTGATAAGTTACTAGATAAAGAATAGTCAGTGAAAATGTAAGGAATCTTTTTGCTAAAACAGTCTACTTTTAGAGTAGGCTGTTTTTTATATTAAATCTAAATATTTTACGCGAGGAAAAGAGTGTTAGGCGCGAGAATTAGTATTTTTTTTCCCACAACACATTATAACCACCCGGATGATATTTTTTATCACGTTGCACGCGAATGACTTCATCCTCATCAGAAACTTTTACATTGATACTTTTGCCGGGTTGAAGAGATATACCGGGGGTAATTGCAATATCCTTTTTCGTATTATGAATTGAATACGACTGTTCTTCTAAATCTGCAGTATCATCATGAGGGGGCGGTGTAGGTGAATGTTTGATTGATTCTATTTCAGGCAGTGTAGGAACAACGTGAGGTTGTTGCTGTTGTTCGTTTGTTTTTGTGGTTGATTCTTCTGCTTTTTCCTTATTGGGTAAAGGGGGAGAAGCGGGAGGAAGTACTTCAGTAGTATCCGACGGTTCTACTTTCGTAGGAACGGGATGAACCATTAATTGAAAATAAAGAGCAAGTAAGAGTAGTGCTATTATTACAATAGAGAGCACTATTTTTTTTAGTCTCATAAAAAGACCTCCGTCATCATTATTACTATAGTAAATTATATACTATGCAGGCTATAGGTTGTAAAGAAATGAAACTATTGGTAGTAAAAATCATATGTTGCAACAAAGAAAATAAGATTTAGTTTGGAAGGATTTTATTAATATAGAACGAATTAACAGATATTATGGAAAAGTTTATCAAAAATAATTGCAATCGTATAATTATGAATTCAAAATAAAAGATGTTGCTACGATATGGCTTTTTCAATAGAGAATAATGTTATCATTCTTACTAGATTGATTTATGAAGGGAAAATAGTATTATGGCTAAAATGGTAGCGGTAAAAGATTTAGTAGCAGGAAATGTTCTCTCTGATACGGTTAATTCCATTACTGGAAAAGTACTTCTCGGTAAAGCGGTTGTATTGACAGCAAGACATATTACTTTATTAAATACCTGGGATATCCAAAATGTCTTTATCGATGCTGATGAAGAAAATGAAGAAGTACACGAGGAGGTCGTACAGCAGACTCGTTACTCTACAGAACATCATCTGTTTGCGCAAGAGTATGGTTCGATTGTCACAAATACTGCTTTGTATTTTGAGACAATAAAAAAGAGAAAGATAATTCCGATCTCTCATTTACAAGATACTGCTGGGGATATTCATTCCTCTATTACTAAAAATAACTTTGAAGTTATGAATTATTTACTTATGAGTGACCAAAGGTTGTCAGGTGTTATTCCCCTTCATTCCGTGATGGTAGCCTATTTTACTAGTATTATTGCGCGTCAAATGAAGTGGAGTGCGAAGGATATCGCAGGGGTAGCTTTTGCTAGCCTTTTACATGATGTTGGAAATCTGGTAACAGATCAGATAGAAGATCCACGTAGAAAGACTCATATTGCAGAAACTGCTGGTTTACTGAAGAGTGCAAAAGGGATTCCTAATGAAGTGATTTTAGGTATTGTACAACATCGTGAGTGTATGAATAGTACGGGGTTTCCCACAGGGGCAAAGGGGGAGCAAATCCATCCATATGCTAGAATGATTGCGGTTGCTGATACATTTCACAATTTGGCGTATGGCGATGGTTGCACCAATCCTTTCCCCATTCTTGATATGCTGACTCGTGAAATGTATGGTAAATTTGATACGAATATCTGTCAGAATTTCATTTCTAAGGTGCGAAATAGTTTATTATTTAATAAAATCCTATTGTCGAGTGGACAAGAAGCGGAAATCATTTTTTTTAATCGAAATAGCTATTCGATACCTGTCATTAAGACGGCTGACAATCAAATCATTGATTTATCGCAACGAAAAGATTTGGCAATTAAGCAGATTGTGATTCCTACGTAGTGCATGTGATGCATATTATTGTTTGGTCTTGTGATATGATATAATAGTTGATGCATATTTTATTAACGCTACTATAGTATGATAAGGTTGGTGGACTAGAAAATGAAAAAGTATATAGGTATAGTACTGATGATTGTTATGGCATTTACATTAGCTGCTTGCTCTAATACTAAGAAGGAAGCGACTGAGCCAAAAACGGGAAAACTCCAGCATCTTAGCATTGGACTAATGCCTGATGTAGATTCCATCCCATTTATTATTGCACAAGAAAAAGGATATTTTAAGGAAGAAGGTCTCAACGTAACATTAGAATCTTTTAAAAGTGCTGTAGATCGAGATAGCGCATTGCAAAGTGGTAAATTAGATGGTGTGATTTCGGATATGTTAGCAGAAACTTTTGCTAAGGAGGGCGGTTTTGATACGGTCATTACTTCTTTGAGTAGTGGCAGTTATAAACTCGTCATTAGCAAAGACGAAACCGCTACAAAAGTGCAAGATCTAAAAGGTAAGGATGTAGCAATTTCTAAAAATACGATTATTGAATATGTAACCGATGCGATTTTGCTAAAAAGTAGTCTAGCTTCCAGTGATATTCATAAGATGGTCATTCCTCAGATTCCTACTCGTTTAGAAATGCTAAAAAGTGGCAAGATTGCGGCTGCTACATTACCAGAACCAATGGCAACGCTTGCGGTTAAAGAGGGTGGGAAAATACTAAATGGTTCTGACCAGTTAGGGATAAGCCCTGGTGTCTTATTGTTTACGACGAAAGCTGTCAATAGTAAAGAAAAAGAAATGCAGGCTATGTATAGGGCTTATAATAAAGCTATTGATTATCTAACGAAAGAGCCTATCGAAAATTATATTGATATCATAATCGAAAAAGGCGGATTTCCACAAGCTGTAAAAGGATCGCTTGTCCTTCCAGCATATAAAAAAGCCGAGGCTCCAGATCCGAAAGATATCGCTAGTGTTCTTACATGGCTTCGAGAAAGAAATTTAATTCAAAAAAATTATTCCTATGAGGAACTGGTTGATAATCGGTTTGTGAGGTAATCTGGCGATGATTCAAATTAAAGATTTAGCTGTTACGTACCAATCGCAAGGAACAAAGTATACCGTACTGAAAGATATTAACTTAGAGCTTGGTGCAGGCGAAACTTGTGCTATTATTGGTCCCTCTGGCTGTGGAAAGTCGACGCTCTTAAAAATACTGGCCGGGATTATTAAAGTATTTGAAGGAACTGTGGCAATCAATGGGCAACCCGTTATGCCGCATAAGCAAACAATAGGCTTTATTCCTCAGAATTATGGACTATTATTATGGAAAAATGTATATCAAAATATCTTACTGGGAGTCAAGATTAAAAAAGAAAAAGAAGCAGATGTTAAAGAATCGTTAGAGGTGTTGTTGCAACAACTGGGCTTAACTGGACTAGAAAATCGTTATCCGAGGGAGCTAAGTGGGGGACAGCAACAGCGAGTTGCTTTGGCTCGTTCTTTTCTTTTAAAGCCAGATTTACTGCTGATGGATGAGCCTTTTTCTGCGCTGGATGCTATGACCCGGGAAGAAATTCAAAATGTATATTTACAAACCTGGAAAAAGAACTCGATATCAACGATACTGGTTACACATCATGTAGAAGAGGCTGTGTATTTAGGCCAAAAGATAGTCCTGCTTACTGGTTCTCCTGGTACCGTTAGCAAAGTAATAGACAATCCATTATTCGGAGTCGAAGGCATTCGCAGTAGGCAAGAATTTTTTAAGTTATGCCTTGAAATCCGAAAGATGATAAAAGAGGACTGGGAAAAATGACAGAAAAGGGACAGAAATTTTGGTATCTATATGGAATCGTAAGCTTTCTCATCGTATGGTATGCTGTTTATTATTGGATAAAGTTGCCGATTGTTCCTTCACCTTGGGCAGTATTGATGAATTTATACCATATATTTTTTACGAAAGTGGCCATCCATGGTTTTTATAGCTTGTGGCGCATTATCGCTGGAGTTTTTCTCTCTGTCATCATTGGCGTTCCCATCGGGCTTTGTATGGGGTATTTCGCAAGATGGAATTTGATACTATCTCCGCTGATTTATCTAACCTATCCCATTCCCAAAATTGCATTATTACCGATTGTCATGCTGCTTTTTGGACTTGATGAACTGTCAAAGATTCTAATGATTACTTTGATTATTATTTTTCAAGTCATTGTAGCGGTAAGAGATGGAGTCAAAAGTATTCCTCGCGAAACGTACTATCCCCTATACTCTTTAGGGGCTGATTTTATCAATATATTGTGGGAAATATTGATTCCTGCCTCATTGCCGAAGTTTTTCACGGCGCTGCGGATTGCGATGGCGACCGCGATATCTGTACTCTTTTTCACAGAAACGTTTGGCACACAGTATGGGATGGGGTATTTCATTATGGATGCATGGATGAGAGTAAACTATTTGGAAATGTATTCGGGTATTGTTGTGTTAAGTAGTATTGGACTGATGATTTTTGGTGTGATGGATTACCTAGAAAAAAGAATGTGCCATTGGCAGTATAAATAAGAAACGAGGTTGTCCATTAATTTGGACAACCTCGTTTCTTATTATGCATTTCCCATAATATGCGTAATAAACTGTTGTGCTGTTCTGCCAGAGCGACCGGCATGTGATCTTTCCCATTGTAGAGACTCTGCTTTCAATTCGTCGAGTGGCATGTCAATCTTATGTTTAAGTGCTAATTCTTCAACGATTTTTAAATATTCATTTTGCGTAGGGGAAACGTATGTTAAGACAAGTCCGAAGCGGTCAGAAAGAGAAAGTTTTTCATTTACGGTATCAAAATGATGAACATCTTCATTTTTTTCATTGCGATCGCTCCAAGTCTCGCGAATCAAATGCATTCGATTGGAAGTGGCGTAAATTAAAACATTCTTTGGTTTGGATTCGATTCCACCTTCCATTAGGGATTTTAAATGCTTATATTCAATTTCAAATTCTTCAAAGGAAAGATCATCTAAAAAGATAATGAATTTTTTGCCCATCGTCCTCAGAACTTTTAAGATGTCATGAAAATAGGGCAAATCATGCTTGCCGATCTCTACAAGGCGAAGACCATTTAGAAAGTAATGATTCACGAGTGCTTTTACCGCAGATGATTTTCCTGTGCCTCTATCACCGGCCAATAATACATTGCAACAAGGTTTACCAGCAATGAAATTCTCGGTATTTTTGATTAATGCGTTTTTTTGTCGATCATACCCAATTAAATCATGTAGGTAAATAGGGTCACAGTGGACAATTCCTTCCAGTCTATTGTCTCTATGCCAGCGAAAGGCAGTATGATTGACCAGTTCGCCATAGCCATAACTTACATAATGTTCGAGTAGTTTGTCTACAATTTGTTCATCAGAATAGTGTTCACTATCAGATAAAAAGTAGGTTTGCAAAGTTTCTAGATATTTTTTTCTTAGATTGCTGGTAGGAGTGTACTGATCAATTAACAAGTTTTTATTTTCAAAGCAAGACAGAGTATCTGTCATAAATTTTCTTAGGATCGAAATATCATGTATTGCTGCTTCTCGTAAACTGCTTCCGATATGACCACCTGTTTTTTCGGCCATGATACTAAAAGTATTTTTATCTAAAGAGATTAGATAGAGAATATAAGACTTTACGATGTTACCGGATAACCCTAGCTTTTCGGATTTTTGTATAAGATGGTGAAACAACTCGAAAGGAAGAGTTTCATTCTTAGTTGTTAAGAAATCACACATTTTTTGGACTAATTCATCATTTATAATACTCCGATAGATTAATAATTGATCTAAATTTGAATCTGTTTTGCTCATAGTTTACCCATCACCTTATGAAAAATTTTAATGACATGATGTTATTATAATTTTAATGATACGATAAGTAAAGTAAGGACTACTGTATTTAGTGAAAATTTAGTAAAAAAGTAGGGAAAAATCAGTTAAAAGACTATTGATTTTATGAATACTATTTGCTATAATATAGATAGTGATTTTCAATTAATAATAGTTATTAAAAACTTTAGGGGGATTTAGTAATGAAAAAATTTATATGTGTAATCTGTGGTTATGTTCACGAGGGAGATTCTGCTCCAGATTCTTGTCCTGTATGTAAAGCACCTGCTGAGAAATTTATTGAAAAATCGGATACTGCTATGGCTTGGGCTGATGAGCATAGAATCGGTGTAGCTGCTGGTGTAGATGCAGAAATCGTCGAAGGTTTAAAAATGAATTTTATTGGCGAATGCACTGAAGTAGGTATGTACTTGGCTATGAGCCGTCAAGCAGATAGAGAAGGATATCCAGAAGTTGCAGAAGCGTATAAAAGAATTGCTTTTGAAGAAGCAGAGCATGCTGCCAAATTTGCAGAACTTCTTGGTGAAGTTGTCACGACTTCTACGAAAAAGAATCTTGAACTACGAGTACAAGCCGAATATGGTGCTTGCCAAGGTAAATTAGGCATCGCTAAGAAAGCCAAAGAACTTGGTCTAGATGCGATTCATGATACAGTTCATGAAATGTGCAAAGATGAAGCACGCCATGGTGGTGCTTTTAAAGGTCTATTAGATCGATACTTTGCTAAATAAGATATATTTGCAATATATCAAAAATCCTGTAATTCTCATTTGAGAGTTACAGGATTTTTTGTTAGTGTATTATATAAAGATAAAAATTGTGGATTAACGTCGAATCTGATAATATATATACTATAGAATGAAAATTGTGTAAAATCATCAACCGTTCCATTATAAGTGATTTTCTACAGAAGAAAGATAACATTTTTTCACAGGCTACTGAGCAACGATGTTTAGCAAATGATTTGGGTTTTTATAAAGGATAAATTACTGCAACGCGATTTAGAAGAAGGAGTGGCTCTGATGGATGAAACAGCTTTGCCAGTAGTGCAGCAAGAAATATGTGAATTACCCACAATTGATATCGCAGTGCGGCGCGATCGCCTGGAAGCAATGGTTACGGTTACAACTCCTTTAGATGCACCAGCAGTGACTATGATGCAACTTTTAGATAAACTAGAAGAGGCTGGCATCAATTATGGTATTGATAGAGCGGCTCTAGAACGTCTTATCGATAAACGGTCAAATGAAAAAATTACATGTGCACGTGGTACTCCTCCTTGTGTGGGGGAAAAGGCTACACTTGAATATCACGTAGATATTGAAAGTCAAGGACGACCAACGGAACTAGAAGATGGGAGTGTCGATTTTAAAAATATTAATAGTTTTATTAATATTGAGAAAGGACAACTTCTAATAGAAAAAATTCCACCTACACCTGGTATACGGGGGATCGATGTTTTTGGTTTGCCGATTCCAGCCAAAAGTGGTAAAGATATACCGATGCCGAAGGGGAAGAATACGGAAGTCATTGATAATTGCCGCCTGATTGCTGCGATTGATGGTCAACTACATATAACTAATAAACGTATAGAAGTTCTACCAACAATTGAGGTTGCTGGAGATGTTGACTATTCTACAGGTAATATTGATTTTGTAGGCAATGTTATTGTCCGTGGTTCCGTGCAACCTGACTTTTCGATAAAAGCAGTTGGCAATGTAGAAATTTGTGGTTCTGTATGTGGCGGCATGATAGAAGCGGGTAATATCATCATTCGTGCGGGCATTCAGGGTATGAATCGTAGTGTGATTAAAGCCAGAGAGCGGCTAGTAGCCAAATTTGTCGAGAATGCTATGGTGTATGCTGATCAGGAAGTCTTGGTTAGTGATTTTGTTTTAAATTGTTCGGTATTTGCTGGTCGCCAAGTCATTGTTCAAGGAAAACGAGGATTAGTCGTTGGTGGGTGCATATCCGCTGGTGAAGGAATTCGCATTGGTACGGTTGGGAATCAGGCAAATGTGCTTACAGATCTTGAAGTTTCTACGAATCCTTTTCTTAAGAATGAATTGCAAAACCTGAATGAGGAAAAGAAAAGGATAGAAGAACTATCCGAGCAGTTACAGTGTTCCTTAACTTATATGAATAAGCAAGGACTTGATAATATTAATGCGAAAAAGCGGGAACGTTATAACCAAATGGAAGATGAATGCAATGGTTTGCCAGAACGCATAGAACAAATACGGCAACGGATAGTTGATATAAAAGATATTCTTTCGTCTTTAAGTCCAGGGAAAATTCATATATCGGATGTAATGTATCCTGGTGTAAGAGTATCGATCGGACCATTGACTAAAATTATGAATGATTCTCTCAAATATCTTTCTCTATATGCTCATGAAGGGGAAATTAAAATTTCATCATTTCGCTAATTTTGAGCACGGGATTGATCTTTTGGAAGGAATTTAGTATAAAACGTTGAATATGTAATATAATTAAAGGTATAACAAACGTTGCCTTTTTTTCAATAAGAATAGATTGATTTAGATGTTCTATATTAATTTATTTTGGGGATTTAGTCAGAGGAGAGGTTTTTATGAAAATAACACGTGTTGATTCAACCATCAGTACGAATAAGTTGCAAGAATCTAAAGAATTTTATATGCGGCATTTTGACTTTCAATTGGTCTATGAGAGTGACTGGTATATAGAACTAATAGCACGAAATTTTCCTAATGGTATAAGTTTTACATTGCCTCAACGAGAAGAAGGGGAATTCTTTAATGGCAAGGGTTTAATTATTTCGTTTGAAGTGGAAGATGTAGATAGTGAATATTGTCGACTAAAAGAAGAAGGATTGCAAATCTATCAAGAATTACAAAATAAGCCTTGGGGTGAAAGAAGTTTTGTAATTAACGATCCGAATGGTGTTCATCTTTATATTTATACATCCACTTCCCCAGAACCAGAATATAAAAAAGTATATGATGCTTTTAAAAAGTGATATAATAAGCCGGAATCTTTATCAATAGATTCCGGCTTATTATATCAAACATGTTGTATTTCGTTTTATGAGGCAAGAGGGTTAGAGGTGGTTAGATGGCAGTGCCAAAAGTTTGGTGTACTACATGCATTCATTTATATACTACTTGGGATCAACATTTCCCCTATGGGTGCCGGGCGATGAGCATCAAGAGTTCTAGATTGCCTGCTGAAATAGTGAAACAATCTTCAGGTATGGATTGTTTAGCATATGTTGAAAAAGTTAGAAAACAAGAAAAATAACTTGTGAAATGATTGAAATAATGAGGCTGTGTTTTTGCGCAGCCTCGTCTGTATTTTTA
>CAXYVG010000068.1:0-20783 GCA_964292325.1 uncultured bacterium
TATCTAATTTATTCAAGATATTTAAGCCTTCAAAAAAGGTGTTGGCTTCACCGGTCAATGGAATCATTAAAGAAATTACAACAGTCGATGATAAAGGGTTTGCTAGCAAAGTAGTGGGGGATGGGTTTGCTGTATCCCCAACGGACGGCAGTGTCGTTGCACCTATAGATGGACTTGTCACGGCGGTATTTCACACGGGACATGCAATTGTCATAAAAAATGATGAGGGTATAGAAGTGCTTATACATGTAGGTATTGATAGCGTTACATTAAATGGCGAAGGCTTTCATGTAAAGATCGAAGAAGGACAACGTGTGAAAATTGGTGATTTGCTACTTGTTTTTGATTTTGCATTACTGAAACAGAAAATTCCATCATCAGATGTGATTATCATTTTGACTAGTGGACAACAATGTCATGTCATAGAACCAGGTAAACAAGTAGCAATGGGTGAAGAAAACGTTGCTGAGATCATGTAATAGGAAAGAAGGTGGTTAAAGTATGATAACATTTGTTATTCTTTTTGTTGCCGCTTTTTGTGCAGGCATTCAAAATGCGTTGGCTGGTGGGGGATCATTTCTTACTTTTCCAGCTTTGATGTTTACGGGACTCGATGCGCGAGCTGCCAATATTACTTCGACAGTCGCACTTTTTCCTGGGCAGGTTACGACAGGACTAGCTGGACGGAAAAATGTCTCGGATTTACCGCAATTGTCTTTTAAAGCGCTGTTTGTTATTAGTCTGATTGGCGGGGTGTTAGGTGCGATTCTTCTGCTTGTGACGCCCGTTTCCGTTTTTGAATTTTTGGTACCTTGGCTGGTGCTATTTGCTACATGTGTTTTTGTATGGGGCAGTTTTTTTCGTAAAGTCCAGGAAAATTCTAAACCAATAGGACCGATCGGTGCAATTGGATCACAATTTCTTATTTCGATCTATGGAGGTTATTTTGGTGGCGGTATCGGCATTTTAATGTTAGCAGCGTTGACGATTGCCGGCCTAGATGTGCGCAAGGCGGGAGCCACTAAAAATGTATTGGCTGGAGTGATGAATGCTTCCGCTGTTTTAATTTTTCTTTTTTCTAAGGATGTTGCGTGGACACAAGTTCTGGTAGCCTCGATTGCTTCGATTGCAGGCGGTCAGGTAGGTGCTTTTGCTCTAAAACGGGTAAATGAAAGGCTCTTACGTATTTGCATTATTATCCTTGGTTTTGGGCTTGCTATTGGACTTTTTATGAAAGCGCATGGAGGGAGTTAAATCAAGCTTCGTTGATAGAGAATACTAGGAGTAGCTTATTTATATAAAATAGCAGCATAAAGAGCATAAAATATCCTCAACCTTTATAGTATAAGGTTGAGGATATTTCTTTTGGGGGATTTTTAGTCAGAAGTTTTGAAATACGTGTCAATCATTTCTTCAGCTAGTTGCTTGGCTGCAGTAGCCTCAGCTACTAGTAATAATACCGTTAGGAATTTTTCAATCATATCTTTGCTATTGTGGTTTTCAAATGGATTATTTATTTTCTCACAGACTCGATGAAAGCGATCTTCAAAGTCATTGCACGTATCGAAGTATTCTTCTTTTTGAAACTCTAAGAATGCCTTATAAATATCGCCCAGCGGAAGTAATGATTCTTTTACTTCGGATTCTTCTAAGTTTTTTAGTATGGGATTAAAAATAGTTTTGATATCATCTAACGATAACACTTGTTTAAGATGGAAAATCAAGCTTAATAGAATAATATGATTCTGATCATATTTCTTTTTATCCGAGGGGTTGAGTAAACCGTTTTTAGTATAATTGTTGATCATTGACTTACTAATTGCAATACTGGTTTCGTCTCCTTTGCGACGATGGTGTAGTTTGCTGTTTAGCAGTTCTGTCACTTGGTCGGCATATTGTCTGATAGAAGGAATTTCCTCGATCTTTAGTTCATTATCAAGTAGTTTTAGTGCAAATTGTTCTAAAATAGATTTTGTAATCTCCATCGTAAACACCTCTGATGATATTATATTATTTTTGAATGCTAGCTGTCAAAATGATTATGATTAGATTTCATAAATATAATAACTAGATTTAAGAAATAAAGCATTGTAGTTTTTAAAACTATATGTTAGAATGTTGATATTAGATATTGTAGTAAACAATACTATATAAAATGATTTGAAATATTCAACATTTGGCTTTTTTATTATCTCGTGTTAAGGGCGCAGTTTTAATAGGACAAGTAGGTTGGGAATCATCTTTTAAAGTATAAAAAATTATCGTATAAAGGGGATACAATATGGGAACTAATGTGTAAGAGGAATGAAAGAGTGCTGTAATAAAAGATAATAGCTGCTAACAGAGTGTTAGTGGCACGATACATTAAATATGGTAGAATAATTTAAAAGGAGTATTAGAGAATGAGTGAATTTATAACGGGGATTTTAGGCAACTATTCCCATTTTTTTAATATGGCAGAGTTATTAAGTGTTATTTATAATCCGATGAATTGGGCGGTTGTTGGCAGTTTGATTATATTAGAGGGACTGTTGTCAGCTGATAATGCTCTCGTATTAGCGATTATGGTGAAACATTTACCAAAATCGCAACAGAAAAAAGCGTTGTTTTATGGAATACTTGGTGCTTATCTATTTCGTTTTATTGCCATTGGTCTTGGGACATATTTAATCACCATCTGGTGGGTAAAAGCGGCTGGTGCTTTATATTTACTATGGATGGCATTGCAGTTCTTCCTTAAAAAGAAAACAGAAGAACAAGAAGAAGCGCCTAAAGAAGTGCATGGCTTTTGGCGTACCGTACTTGCTGTTGAAATTATGGATATCGCTTTTAGTATTGATAGCGTGCTAGCGGCTTTTGGTGTCAGTGATCAAATATGGGTATTATACTTAGGTGGGATTTTTGGCGTTATGATGATGCGAGGGGTAGCACAAATTTTCTTAACATTGATTGATCGTTATCCGGGTTTAGAAACAACGGCGTATATTATTATTGGTATCATTGGTGCAAAAATGATGGCATCGGTTTTTGATTATCATGTTAGCCAAGTTGTATTCTTTTCTACGCTGATTGTTATTTTTATGGGGACTTTCGTAGTCGATTATTTGTTTAAACGTAAGTAAAAGAAGAATCAGGACAACAGTTGTGTTGATTCTGAACTAGAATTATGGTAGAATTTCTAAGGATATCCTATAGCTGTTAAGGCGTTAGGATATCTTTTATCAATTTCTTTTTCTATGATTTTAGGCTATAATTATAAATAATACGAAATATAAGTAAAAGGTGGCTTTCTAATGAAAAAACCATTATTTATCGGATCTGCAGTAGCTATTATAACTCCCTTTACCGATGATGGTGTTGATTATCAGACATTTGCGGAATTGATTGAGTTTCAAATAAAAGGTGGTACAGATGCGATTGTAGTCTGTGGTACTACAGGCGAATCTTCTACGATGCCTGATGATGAGCATATTGCCGCTATCAAATTTGCAGTAGAAACAGTGAATAAACGTATACCAGTTATTGCTGGTACAGGAAGTAATGATACCAGGCATGCGATCGAATTATCGAAGAGTGCAGAAGCGGTTGGTGCGGATGCAATATTGTCAGTGACTCCATATTATAATAAAGCGACGCAAAAAGGGTTATATGAACACTTTAAGATGATTGCAAACCAGATCAAAATACCAGTCATTTTATATAATGTGCCGAGTAGAACGGGTGTGAACATAAATCCAGATACGGTTAAAATGTTATCGGAAATCGATAATATTATTGCAATTAAAGAATGTAATTTCGGGCAAGTTGGTGATGTAGTAAATTTATGTGGTGAAGATTTTACTGTATATACTGGTGAGGATACTGCAGTCTTGCCAATCCTATCCCTAGGTGGTAAGGGCGTTATTTCCGTTATGGCTAATATCATCCCGCAAGATACTCATAATATGGTTGCCAAATTTTTTGCAGGTGATATAAAGGGTGCCATTGCACTACAACTTCAAGCGCTAAACCTGACCAAGGCATTATTTAGTGAGGTAAATCCGATTCCTATTAAAGCAGCTGTAAATCTATTAGGCTTTAGGACTGGGAAATGTCGTATGCCGCTTACCGAGCTCAGCGATAAAAATTTAGAAAATCTTCGTAGTGAAATGAAAGCCTACGGACTGATCTAATTGATTTGATCATCTCTCGTACTATATAAGAAAACATCGTAAATGGTGATAAAAAGAAGTGTGAGTTGCTGATGAGAGCACATCACACTCCTTTTTTTATTGAAAATTTACTGGCTATTATTTTAGAAAGAGGGCAGGATTTTAATGCTTTTTATCGAAGAGAAAAGAAGTGTGGAATATTCTTGTTTGTGATGTTTATTCTCTCCTGCGATGTGAGTTACATTGCTAGGGGATTTATTTATTTTTATAGGGAAGATATTTTACGATATTGTATGGGTGTGGAGGTATAATGTGAAAATAAAATATGCAATGAGGATAATTTGGGTTGTAATGGTAGTTATAGGGCTAGGAAGTAGTTCTGTTATTGCGGCTGTTGCCCCATTGGGGCTAGATATAGAGAATCTCCCAGAGTGGGAAGTGACTAAGAATTCTCTTGGTGGTAAACTTCTACTTTCTGATAGTCCCGAGATGGTAACCAGCAATGGTGTTTTATACCAAGATAAAGTGGAGGGAAAGGTTAGACTCTTTTTTTACCATGTAAATGCATCGAGTATTCCTAAAAAGTTAGATGTAGTTTTAGAAAATAAAGGACATGAAGATGTTCATATTCATGTCAATCGCTCTAGTTTGGGTGGACCTGGACATGCATGGCTAGCTGTAGGCAAGGAAACGTTAACGTCATATCTTGCCGCAAAAGATTCTTATCAGCTCACTATTTCTCCAGGGCAGGTAGTGCCTCTATCAGCTAGTATCAGTGAGAAAGCGGTTTTGCCGAATATGCTAATTAATGGAATTTTTGACTTTGTAGCGGATCGTTCCATAAATGTGAAGGTTATGATGTTATCGATGTTTGAAGATAGTGTGAGATTTTCTCAAACGGCACGAATTCTACCAGCTGATGAGACCCATTTGCGTGGAACTTTTGAGGGGGCGGATCGACAACTTTCACCAGTAGCGGCTTATGATCCAGATCATGATGGGCCAGTGGGTTTAACATTAGCGGATAATAAAGTGGATTCTTATCTAGAGGGAATTGATGCGATAGATGGAACCAAAGTTATTAATTATGGGAATTATGGTGTTGTATACCAAATTATGCTTCCGTCAAAAAATAAAGGGAAAATTGCTTATTATCTAGCACCGATGGGCGGGTATTATGCCGGTGCTATAGCGATCAACCATCCCGATGTAAGATGGAGTCCGATGGCTACACCAATTGGTAGCACCTATTTTGGAACCAATGTAGAGGAAGATTGTGCTTTCCTGGGGACTTATGATAGTGGAGATCGATTGTCTTTTACATTTAGCCCACCGGGAGCATCGAATTTGCCAGTTAAGATTGTGATTTTACCACAATAAGTGTTGATGAAAAGCTAAAAGCGAAAGCACGTATAACAATGAAACCCGCTAACATAGAGAAAATGCTATGTCGGCGGGTTTCATCTTCATTTGTACTATATTTAAAGTCGTAAACATAACCAGGTGGCTTGTAGTATCGTATGTCCGTTACAGGAGGCCGTTCCAGTTTGCTTTAGTACTTTGGTGGATACTTTAAGGTTTTTAATGACCATGTTAATCGTTGCAGGTAATTCGACGGAACCATAAAAATGGACATTTTCAAGTGAGGCGATTCCCCAAGAGGCTTTCTCAAAAAGGCCTACTTGGGTTACACCCGCTCCGCCACATTGTACGAGAGATTCAATTAGTATTACGCTTGGTACGAGCTTTTGCATTGGGCGATATTCTTGAGAGAAACGAAAGGAATGGTCATAGGTTTTTATCCCGATGGTTTGCTGTATATCTGCAGATAGGATGTGATCGACAAATAAAAATGGATAACGTTGGGGAAGGAGCGTTTCAATCACAAGCAAAATACACCTCATCTTTCAACTTGATTCGGTCAATTTTACCGCTTTTGTTGATTGGCATTTTATCCATGACGATGATCTTATGGGGACAGTAATGATGCCTTAAATTTTTTCGGCAAAAGTCTAAAATATCGGTTGGTAGTAGATTGGTTTTATCCTTCACAACCCAGGCGTATACTCGCTGCCCTCTTAGTGGGTCATCAATGCCTCCAACAATTGCTTCTGTGACTCCAGGGCATTGTAGTAAAATAGCTTCTACTTGTTCAGGAATGATTTTAATTCCTCCAGCGTTAATGATGCCTTGTTTTCGTCCAAGTAAATACAAGTAGCCATCCTGATCGATGCGCCCGAGATCCCCTACGGTTGCTTTTGGTTTATACTTGGGAGCTAAGTAAGGACTCGTAGCCCAGATGCACTGATCTTCAATCGTAAGAGTCACACCTGGAAACGCTTTGCCTACCGAGCTCGGGTGTAATATAAGATCTTCGGCTGTTGAGTAGCTGACATGTCCGAGTTCACTTGCGCCATAATATTCAAAGATTCCTGAGCAGGGGAAGGCACTCTTTAAATTTCTGACGGTCTGGATGTCTATTTTGGCCCCGGCAGTTACGATTGATTTCATCTGAGATAGAGGATGTTTGATGGTTTTAAGCAATGTTTTATAATGGGCGGGTACCATGAAGATGGCAGTTACCTGATGCGTTACGATTTCTTGTAGCCAGGTGCGAGGGAGAGTGGTAGAAGCAAGTATAATGGTGCCACCTTCAAACAGAATATGTAGACAGGCATTCAGATTGGCTGTATATATCAGTGAATTTGTCAAAAAGAGAACATCAGAAGTACCGATAGTAAAAACCGTGCTTTGGATAGGAAATCCGTTTGTCCAGCTCTGGTGGTCTCGCCAGATTAACTTAGGGGTTCCTGTACTTCCAGAACTTAGAGCGCCTAAAAAAATATCTTGTGGCTGTATTTTCGGTAGTTGCAAGGCAGAAGTGGTTGGCAGTTGGAAGGTTTCATCAATACAGATATGAATCTGGTGGATTTTCATTAGATTTGCACAGACTTCGTCTGAGGTTGATGAATCGATAAAAACACAAGCACCGCCTGCTTTTATGATTGCAAAGAAATAGAGTAGCTGTGATACAGCACTTGGCAGTTTGACAAGAACCCTATCGCCTTTTTTTATTTGCGTTGCTAGTTGGTAGGCTAGCGTATCGATTTGTTGTATGAATTCTCTATAGGTAAGTTGTATCTTGCCATGAATGAGGCAGACTTTATCCGCCTGTATGGCAGTGAAGTCATCTAACTTGCTATGAATTAGCATGTCTTTTAACACCTTTCAATCAGCGTTGCGATTCCCATACCACCTACCGCACCAATGGTGGCGATGCCAAGACGGCCATTGGTGCGTTCGAGTGCTTTCAGTAGATGAAGAAGAATAATGGCTCCAGAGGCTCCGTAAGGATGCCCATATGCTAATGCGCCTCCGATGATATTGGTCTTATTGAGGCTAAAACCCAATTGACGACAACATGCCAGTATTTTAACGGCAAAAGCTTCATTGATTTCTAGAGCATCAATATCTTGTAATTGTAAATTGGTTTTTGTTAATAGCTTTTCAATGGCATGAACTGGTCCTAATGGGAAAAGATTTGGATCGCAACCCGCGCTGATTGTTCCTCGAATGATGGCTTGTGGTTTTAAGTTATATTTTTCTACTGCCGCTTCCGATGCAATGAGGAGAGTGGCGGCGCCATCATGCTTTAAACAGGTATTTCCTGCCGTGATTTTTCCTCCGTTTATAAAAACAGGTTTCATTCTTTCCAGAAGCTTTAGACCGATATTGTTTCGGATACACTCATCGGAGTCAATTATTTTATCAGGTGTTTTGATTGAAATCATAATATCTTTTAAATATTCTTGGGATTGAGCAGCTTTTTTGTGGCTTTCGAATGCTAAGGTATCCATATCGTTTCTTGAAATATCTAGTTTTGTAGCAAGGTTTTCTGCTGCCTCTCCGACATCCGGGTCGCCGACAGAAGGGGGAGAGAAGGGTGCTCTCTCATAATATATATTTTCACCCTTAAAACGAGGATCAGTAGGGTGAAATTGTCGCTTAGGAGCCATGCTGGTACTTTCTACTCCTCCTGCAATCATGAGATCTGCGCAGCCAGACTGAATTTGACTCACTGCTAGATTGACAGCGCTTAGCCCAGATCCACACTGAGAATCAACGGTAAGGGCAGGAATATGATAAGGCCAACCCGCTTCTAGGACGGAAATTCTTGCAATATTGCCACCAGGTCCTACTGCATTTCCGAGTATGACTTGATCAATGTCATTTGGTAATAGTTTATATTTAGCAAGTACTTCATTTAGAACAATAGCAGCTAATTGTTCCGGTAACACAGTTTTTAAAAAACCACCTGTTTTGCCAATCGGTGTGCGAAGTCCACCAATAATATATGCCTGACTCATCGGCGTACCCCGATTTTTGGTAATTGTTTGTTAATTGCTACCCCAATGACGGTAGCAACAAAAACCTTGAATAGATCTCCTGGTATGTAGGGAAGTAGACCAACCATGATCGCTTTTTCTAGTCCCATACCGGTAATGGAGCTAAGCCATAATACCCCTAAGGTATAGACAACGATGATTCCCCCTACTATATTGGCTAGAGCCAGGCGCCAGATGTTATTGTTTTTTCCTTTTAATAAAGCAATGATCATGGCTCCTAGTAAAAAACCAATCAGATATCCGCCGCGTGGGCCAACGATGATTCCGATACCTCCCGTCAGACCGGCAAAGACAGGCACTCCTACTGCGCCGATTAATAGAAAAGTTAATACACTAAATGCGGCTTGCCGCACGGTTAAGATACTACCAGCCAACATAATGGCTAGTGACTGACCGGTAATAGGGACTGGGCTAATTGGTAGAGGAATCGATAGTAATCCCATCACGGATATTAAGGCAGCAAAAAGTGCTGAATAGATAAAGCTGGTTATATGATTTCGATTATACATCCTTGACCTCCGCAATCTAGTATTTGCAATATAATAATTAAAAAAAGTATAAATCACTGCTGAAATGTTGTCAACTGGTACAAGATGTATAAGTTAACCAATGAAATATGATATAAGGTATAAAGAATGGAGGCTGTGCGAACACAACCTCCATCTTTATAATATGTAGTGCATTATATATAGCTTTGCTGCTTGGATTTTGCTTCTAATATTTTAATTCGATGTTGAATTTGTCTAATATATTGGCTATGATGGGTAGGCACATAGAGGAGAAACTGGCGATAGGCCTCGATGGCTTCAGCAGGGCGGTTTAACTTCTCTAATGCGATACCCTTTGTCAGATATGGGGATGAACTATTGGGATTAATCGCAATCGCATAGTTGAAATCCGCTAACGCATTCTCATATTGTTTTAGTGCCATATATGCACGACCGCGGCTAGCATAAGCTTGGCCATAGCGGGGGTAGCTATTAATTGCCTGATCGTAAGCATGAATGGCTTGTCCATATAATTTAGAAATAGCCAATTGGTGTCCTTTGTCTAACCAGATGTTAGATTGGAACCACAATTCTTTATTACTAATTTGGACTTTAATTTGTTCTTTTTGTTGACTATTTTTAGCTTGTTGCAATTCCGTCTTTAATGCTTCAATTTCTTGTTGGCTTTTTCTTAGATTATCTTGCAGGTTTTTATAATCATCGACGACGGACTTGTCTTTGATCCGATGGGCCATATCTGCAATTTTATCGGTAGTGATTTTAGCACTAATTTTGACCCAAAAGCAGATGCCACCATTGCTTTCAACGGTACGTTTTTTGTCTAAAATGTTTACTTCCATAATACCGGCAGACAGTACCTGGATTTCATCATGAGTTAATTGAAAGTTTTCTACTTTTGAGTAGCTTTCTACATAAGTGCCTGCTTCTTCTAAAGCCGTTCGTTTTGCAGCGAGCAGAGCCTGTTCTTCGGCTATGGTAGGGGTTTCACCATCTCCCATATGGTAGGTACCTTCGCCAATAATCTCTTTTGTTTCCGCATAAGCTAGTGGGGGATATAATGATAGGAAGCTAACAACAATTAAGATGAAAATAGATAAAAAATGAACTTTTTTCATAAAAACCTCCTTAATACTTGCACTCGATACGAGATGTAATTTTTCATAACAATATGTTACCACTTTAATCATTGAGTTTCCAGTTGAATTTTAGCGGATGTTGGTTTGCTTACATCATACTTTGGTGTATAAAAATAGCAAATCATAAAGTTTATTTATAGGAATAAAAAGTAATAAAAGGATTATAAGAATAATAAAGAGAATAAAGAGAATGAAAATAAGGTCAAGTAAGTTGATAGGAAAGATTCCATGTGGGTAAACAAATAAATGGAATCAATACTACTCTAATATAAAACGGGAAGGATAGGTGTTGAAATGAAAAAAAATATTCTTGCTGGATTCTTAATAGCATTTTTGCTTGTACCAGTCATCGGGCAGGCAGCTACTGATCAGCAACAACAACAGGAACAAGAGCGCCAAGCGAGAGAACGTCAGAGGAAGGCACAAGTGCAGCAAAACCGTCCGCAGCAGAATCAACCAAGGCCGCAACCGCAGCAACCAAATCGGCCACAACCCAATCATCCACAGCAAAATCAGCCGCGGCCGAATCAACCGCAGCCCAATCATCCACCACAACATCAGCTAAGACCGAATCAGCCGCAGCCCAATCATCCACCACAACATCAGCCGAGGCCCAAGCCGAATCATCCACAGCATCAGCTAAGACCGAAACAACCGCAACCTAATCATCCACCGCAACATCAGCCGCGGCCAAATCAACCGCAGCCAAATCATCCACCACAGAATCAGCTAAGACCAAATCATCGGCAACCAAACCATACACCGCAGCATGTACAGCAAAGACATCAGCCACAACCTCGACGTCCACATACTGAATACCATCCAAGACCGCAAAATCGCCCTGAGCATCATCGACAGCATACCATTCAACAATTGCGTCATAGACAAGAACGTTTCCGCCAACATTGGGTAGAATGGCATGCACTGCATCCGACTGAAGAACCTTCTCTTTTTACATTAACTGTTAGCGAACGTCCATATTATTTGGTAAACGTTCGTCCTGGAACGTGGTACTATCAGAATGAAGCAGTAGATTTTGTTGTTCCTCAGGGATATGTTGTTGTTTCGCAAGATCAAGCGTGGTATCCAGGAGATTCTGTTGATTCTCAAGAGTTTGTATTGTTTACGGAAGAAGCTTATGTAGCTCTAGATCAAGAAGAGCAAGTAAATGAAGTAAACGACACATTATAATGGTTACATATAAAATGGCTATGTTAAAAATACTTTTAACATAGCCATTTATATATCATTTCATAAATTATAGATTAGGAAATGTCGAAAACTTCGCTTTGTAATTCTACATGGCGAATTTCTGCTACTTTATTTTCTTTATTTACCATTACGACAGTAGGTGCAAAATGTTTTGCTTCTTCCTCACTCATCATGGCGTAAGCGATAATAATAACGGTATCACCAGGCTGAACCAAACGGGCGGCTGCACCATTTAGACAGATAACACCAGAATCTCGTTTACCTTTAATAACGTAAGTTTCAAAACGGTTACCATTATTGTTATTGACAATCTGTACTTTTTCATTTGGCATAATTCCTGAAGCCTCGAGTAGGGTTTGATCAATCGTAATACTTCCCATATAATTGAGATTTGCTTCTGTAACCGTAGCGCAATGAAGTTTACTTTTTAAACAGGTAAGAAACATATTAGTTCTCCTCCAAAATCGTATTATCAATGAGACGTGTTGTGCCAATGCGAACAGCAAGTGCGAGTAGCGCCTTATCTTGTAGCGTTGTAATGGTCTGTAGTGAGGCAAAACTCAAGATTTCCACATATTCAATTTCTGCCAATTCTTCTGTTTGAATCATAGCAATCACTTGCAAGCGTATCGTTTCAATATTTTTTTCTCCTTGGGCAACTAGTTTACTAGCAAGTTGTAAACTGTGAGAGAGTACCAAGGCAGCTTGACGTTCTTTAGGTGACAAGAACGCATTACGGGAACTCATAGCCAGGCCATCTATTTCCCTGACGATTGGTACCACTTCGAGTATTACATTCATATTGAGATCGGCGACCATGCGTTGTAATACCATAACTTGTTGTGCATCTTTTTGGCCAAAGAAAGCCCGGTCTGGCTGAACAATATTGAATAATTTAGTGACTACTGTTGCGACTCCACGGAAATGGCCAGGGCGGGATAGGCCACATAGTTTATTTGTGATATCTTCCACTTCGATAAAAGTATTATAATGCTTCGGATACATATCGCTCGCCTTAGGATGAAAAATAACTTGTACACCTGCACTAGCCGCTTTTTCGCTATCGCCTGCGACATCCCTTGGGTAGCTAGCAAAATCTTCATTCGGTCCAAATTGCGTGGGGTTGATAAAGATGCTGGCGACTACGATATCGAAGCTTTGCTGTGCTTTTCGCATTAATGTTAGGTGTCCTTCATGGAGCGAACCCATGGTAGGAACTAAGGCAATGCTCTTTCCTTGCAATTTAGCTTGTTGGACGAATTCTTTCATATCTTGAATCGACTCAATAATTTGCATGTGAATCCCTCTTTTGTTTAATATAGTTTTTCTAACACTTCATCAGCCATTTTAAAACCGTGCTCTGTGGCTGGGAAGATTCTTTTTTCTACTTCTGTTTTATAGGCGAGAACAGCTTCCATCACTGGTGTATGAAGAGTAGCATATTGTTTTACAAACTTTGGTACAAATGTAGGACATAGTCCTAATAGATCATTGATGACGAGTACTTGTCCATCGCAGTGGACACCTGCACCGATCCCAATCGTAGATATTTGCAGAGACTCTGTTACTTTTTGTGCTAAAGAAGTGGGGACACACTCTAAGACTACGGCGAAAGCGCCACTTTCTTCTAATATTTTGGCATCATTCAATAATTTTTGTGCAGTTTGTTCATCTTTTCCTTGTACTTTGTAACCACCTAAATTGTGAACTGCTTGCGGTGTGAGTCCTAGATGCCCGACAACAGGAATGCCAGCTCTGACAATACCTTTCACGACATCAGCCACTTCGGCTCCGCCCTCTAATTTGACAGCTTGGGCTCCTGTTTCTTTTAGTAGTCGTCCTGCATTACTAATGCCTTGTTCTACAGAAACCTGATAGGACATAAAAGGCATATCGACAACCACCATAGATCGTTTGGCTCCTCGACATACTGCTTTCGCATGGTGAATCATATCTTCCATCGTAACAGGTAAAGTGGAATCATAGCCTAGTACCACGTTACCCAGAGAATCACCAACTAATAGCATATCAATACCAGCATTATCTAAGATGCTAGCGATGGAAAAATCATATGCTGTCAGCATTGTGACAGGCGTACCTTCGGCTTTTTTTTGTCGAATGATGTGTGTGGTGATACGTGAATTTGTACTCATGTTATTCCCTCCATTTGATTGCTTAGAAGCTTCACTACATGAGAGAAAGGCAAAATAAAAAGCCTTCCGGAATGGATCCGAAAGGCATAGCGATTCTGACTACCTCCCGTCTCAGTCCATTGTATAGATCTAAGCGGATTTATATGATTTGAAATTGTGATATAGAAAAGGTTACTTTTTACGGTATGGCTCATAATGATACCACCCAAGAGACGCTTCACTATAATTTATCTTGATCATAACACAAGGTGTCTTTTGAAGACAAGAAAAAATTTAAAAAGTTTAAAAAGTGCGTTATATATATAGCGCTAAGAATATGACAGTTGTATTGGTAGTCTGTCGTGGATGGGCTATAAGGGTTTCGCTTGCGTCCTTCGTAAAGCCACTCAACCCTTATAGCCTATCCACGACGATTGCCATAAAGAAGATTGAAAAAATACGCTATAATGTTAGCCTGTCATGGCTAGGCTATAGGATTTCCCCCAACCACAACGATTGCCTTTATATTATATAGTTCAATGAAAAAAATGCAGGAATATAGCAAAAAGGGAAGAATTTCTTTTAACAGGCTAATTTTAATAAAAATTGATAAAGGTGGGTTTTTATTGTTGCGAAATTTGCGTTTGATCACTGTAGTTTTCGTACTGATTTTTTCTGTTACGATCGGAACTGCTCTAGCAGCAGAAGTTGCTGTTACGACGCCTCCTGCATTATCTCCTACAGCGTCTGCACAGCCGCAGTATGGTTGGTCGTTTCCTTTTCTAGGGGCTGGGAAAGGATATTGGGATACGAGCGTTGGCTTATTTTTGCATGAAGAGGGAAATGTAACGGCTCGTAATTTTCAATTTAAGTCTGGCATTGATATTGCTCCCGGATTACGTTGGCAAACCGTCGTACGTAGTAATCGTGAACTCGATACATTGCGAGGATGGCATCCATATTTTGACGAAAATTTTATCGAAGCATATGCATTTCATAAAGATCCAAAAGGGGTTTTTAGTGGTAGTTTACGGATTGGTAATATCCGTTATCTGCATTTCCCTTATCCGGATGCGATTGCTATGTTTGATACGGTTCCCACGACTTCAGAATTTCGCGATGGTACTCCATCGGGATATGCCGGGGAATTATTGACTCTTGATTATGCAGGCAAGAATGGACTTGGTATTCATACTTCCGGCATTCGTTGGTCGTTTGGACGTAGTGGCGGATCACAAGTACTAGAAGACTATGTATTTTATCGGCATGATTTTGGTTTGGTTCATTTTGAAACTCACGTTGGTGGGTTGGCTGAGAGAACGCAGCCACTGGGCAAGCGTGATAATGGATATAATGTTTATATTGGTAGCATTAGTAAGGGAACTACTATTGGTTTTCTCTATGAAAAACTTCAGAGTCAGACAGCTTATACAGGAGTGATGATGACCTTCCCTATGGATAAGGTAACGAAGGCACTGGGTAGCGTTGCATTCGATTGGGATCGACGACCAGCAGGATATGCTGCTCAAATCCCATTAATCAAAGGTACTTTTGGTGGCATCCAAAAGACAGTACCTAAAAATGGAGTGCTAGTTGGTGAAATCACGGCAGAACGTTTGAAAACATACTGCTCAAATGGACAAGCACGTAATTTTTATGAACACCGTCTTTCCAGTTGGGGTGAAACCGGCACCAAAGACCTCATTGTTGTTATGTTAGAAGATCCTTGGTACTTGCAAGCCGAAGCGGTAGTAAGTCCACATAACTTTAATGTTGGTTTTAAAACTTGGGACAGGGATCGAACCGGTCCGGCTCAACTTAGTCAAACAGTTCATTATAAATTCTATCGAGTCAATCAATGATCATTTTAATCCGTAGGTCCAATTACTAATATTTAAGACTACATTCAACGTTTCATCATATGATAGATGAATCTTTTGGCGTGGAAGCTTTGGCTTCCCGCTTTTTTTCGGAATCAGAAAGTATATCACTTTCTCGATTCCAAGTAAGGGCAACTAAGACTTTGGTCTGCGCTGAGGCTTGACCGAAGTCAAGTTTTCTTTATGAAATAATATAGTAGTTCACAAGTAAAGGTCCTTGTAGATAGAAAAAATAGCAGGAGTTATGTAATAAAATATAGAATTATGTTATATAATAAAGGTGTATTGAATTTTTATGATATTATTAATATAGGTGAAAATACCATGCAGAATCTGAAACAAAAAACACAATCTGTAATCAATCAGGTGAATATGGAAGCCATTGAGACGTTTTGCCAACAGGTTTATTATTGCGATCCATATACTTCTATGCATGCAGAGCACGTAGCGGAACTGATGGGTGGATTAGCTAGTCAAATGTCGATGTCCTCCAATGAAATTAATCTTGCTTACATTGTAGGCTTGATTCATGATGTGGGAAAGATAACAACCCCTAATGAGATTCTGACAAAGTGTAGCAGACTTAATGCTGAAGAGTTTCATATTATGAAACAACATGCGGAACGTGGAGCGAAAATTGTATCTGGCATTGAAGGTGCAGAGGCCGTTGTTCCCATTATGCGTCACCACCATGAACGGTATGACGGGAAGGGGTATCCGAAGGGTATCTATGGGGAACAGATACCACTATTGAGTAGAATGCTTGCGCTTTGTGATTCTTTTGATGCCATGACGACAAAGCGATGCTATAGAGATCCGATTACGTTAGATAACTGTTTAAAAGAGATTAAAAGAGGTTCAGGGACGCAATTTGATCCTATGATTTGCAAGTTCTTTATTCAATTTTTGCAAGAACGATTTGGTTTTATAGAGGAAGAAGGATAATAGAACCCCAATATTGTATGTCATTGTTTTATGGCAAAACTCTTGAATTGTCACAAAAAAATCCTAAAAAAATAGATTGACAGTGATTAGTACCCATTGATATAATAATTTAAAACGCATAATTATCATTGATGATCAGGAAGAGTACACAATGCAAAAAGAGTTACAGCGAGCCAATGGCAGTGGGAGTTTGGCACTACTTGGTATGTGGAATGGGCCTGGGAGATACAGTCTGATCTGCAATGCGGGGTAGGCACTGTCGGAATTCTTCCGCCGTTATTTGGAAGCGGGTATCAGGTCAACATATGATCTCGTATCTTGTAAAGCTGAGCTTTAAAAAGCTAATCAGGGTGGCACCGCGAGTTAATCCCTCGTCCCTATATATGTATCTGTAGATATTTATATAGGGATGAGGGTTTTTTGCATTAGAAAATGAAAGGGTGGGCTATATATGGAACAGAAAAAGAATGAACCAGAATTAATGATGCATGATGAAAGTAAAGGTGGCAGATATCGCTGGGTTACGATTACAACATTATTACTAGCGATTGGCGCTATTTTGCATTTAGTCAGTCCAAGTATTGGTGGTGTAACCCCTAACTGGACCATTGCGATGTATTGTATTGCGATTAATTTAACAAAACCAACAATCAAACAATCATTTGGTATTGGTCTTGTTGCTGCTGCGATTAACGTTCCAACTTCGAAATCTGCTTTTCCTTATGGGAATTTATTGAGTGAGCCAGTAGGTGCGGTTATTTGTGCATTGATTGTCTGCTTGTCTTATAAAATGACAGTAGGAAAATTAAATCTCAAACCAGCAGTAACTGGATTTATTAGCACAGTTGCGAGTGGTATGACGTTCATTACGATTCTCAAAGTAGTTCTTTCGTTACCGATGGCAGTGTATCTATATGCTATGGTGCCTGTGGTGTTTTCTGTAGCGGCTGCTAATGCTGCGATTACTCAGATTCTTTATTTCCCAGCAAAAAAATTATTTGATTCAAAAGGTGATCAATAATGTCAAGTATAATCCTGGAAAACTTTAGTTATGCATATAAACATCCGCGAAAAGTTCTGGATGGTATCAGTTTATCGATTCAAGAAGGAACCTTTTCGGTAGTGATCGGCCCAAGTGGAGCGGGTAAAACTACGCTTTGCCTAACGATAGCAGGAGCGGTTCCTCACTACTTTGGTGGTAGTTCAGCCGGCGAAGTCATTGTCTCTGGGATTCATACACGGAAGTCTACGATGCAACAATTAGCGCTTACGGTTGGGAGTGTATTGCAAGATTATGAGACACAATTGGTTACGATGACGGTAGAAGAAGAGGTCGCATTTAGTTTGGAGAACATTGGTACGGATCCAAAGGAGATTGCGATTCAGGTTAAAGATGCTCTGCACAAAGTTGGTTTGACAGGATATGAAAAAGAAAGTGTTACCGCGTTATCAGGAGGACAAAAGCAGCGCCTAGTTTTGGCAAGTGTTTTGGTGGCAAATCCTAAGATACTCGTGCTTGACGAACCCACTTCTGCCTTAGATCCGGAAGGTACGCAATCTCTATATCGACTACTGAGTGAAATCAATAAAAAACAAGGAATGACAATTGTGGTGGTGGAACACGATATTGCTACCGTTCTTCCTTATGCGGATCAGTTTATTCTACTGGAAAAGGGTAAATTGGTATTGAGTGATACACCAGAAACAGTGCTACATTTCATGGAAAAAAATCAAGTCTTTACGGAAGCGATACCTCCATTATGGCAACTAAAATTGATGCTCGAAATGCTTACCAAGAGGCAATTTTCTTCTTGGCATAGAGAAGAGGACGCAGTGATAGAACTTGGCCGAGTCCTAGGAAAGGAAGAAGGCAATCATGCTTAAATTACAAAATGTTCATTTTTCTTATAAAGCCGAATCATCTACGATTGATAATGTCTCGCTACGTGTAAATGAGGGTGAATTTCTTGCTATTGTTGGTCGTAATGGTAGTGGTAAAACGACGCTGACTCGTTTAATGATGACACTGAAAAAACCGACTAGCGGAGAAATTTTCTTTCAAGATCAGGATACGAAGGAGTATACTCCTTCTAAAATGGCCCATCATATTGGTTATGTCTTTCAGAATCCTGATCGCCAAATTTTTCATGATACAGTATTTGAAGAAGCATCTTATGGTCCAAAACAACTAGGATATTCAGCAGAGCAAATTGATACGTTTGTCAAGGAAGCATTAGCAGTCACCGGATTGTCAGGGCGCCTAGAGACTGCTTATCCTCTTTCTTTATCAAAGGGACAAAAACAGAGGCTTACGATTGCCTCAGCACTTGCTATGCAACCTAAGATGCTAATTCTAGACGAACCAACGAGCGGTCAAGATGCCCGGGAACGTGATCAATTATTACAATTGCTGCTCAAATTAAATGCGCAAGGTATGACGATACTTCTTGTCACCCATGATATGGAATTTTTATCTTCCTGTGCTAAGCGGGCCATTGTAATGGCCAAAGGTCAGAAAGTGTTTGATGGTACTATTTCTGCCTTATTTGAAGATACTTGTAAGCTTGCCGCCTGGGGGCTGATCGAACCGACTGCTCTTAAAATTTCTCGCAGTCTGGCCTCTCTGGGGATCGGGGCAACGTCCTTGATGGAACAATTAGGTAATGATATAGCAACGCTCATAAGGAGGGATGACCATGCAAAACATAGCACCCATAACTAAACTCGCATTGACGGTATTTGTTACCATTTGGGCTATTGTTTTGCAGTCACTTCCTGCTTTAATAATGCTTATACTTTGCCAACTATTTGTTCTTATTATTTCTAGAGTGGGTATGACGGTTTATAAAGGAATTGCTAGCTTATTTATCTTTGCGGCGGTACTTGCTGGTATGCAGTATGTACTCAATCAAGATATCATACTTGCCTCGGTTACTGCTGCGAAGATGATTGCGATGACGCTTGTCTTTTTTATATTACTATCCACTACGCGGATGCAGGATTTATCAGCTGCGCTTGTACTACAATGCCATATTCCTTATGAATATGCTTTTATGTTGACGGCAGCGCTGCGCTTCATTCCTGATTTTCTAGCAGAGAGTAAGGCCATCCAAGAAGCCCAAGCCTGTCGTGGCTATTCACCGCAAGGCAATCTGTTTCAACGTTTTTTTTCTTATATGGCAGTGATTAAGCCATTGGTATTAAAAGCTGTTACACGGTCGGAAACAATGGCATTGAGCCTTGAATTACGTGGCTTTGGTAGTCGGAAAAAACGCAGTTTTGGTAATGATGTTTCTCTGGCACTAGGGGATTATGTACTGCTTTGTTCGATGGTTTTATTTACAGTGTATCTTTTTATTCAAATTCAATAAGAAATGCGAAAGAACAATATCCAAGTGATCACTAGTCTAAGTAAATATTAGATGTAAAAAGAAAACCAACTCAGATTTCTTGCTGTGCATAGATTTGAGTTGGTTTTATCTTTCTGTCATTTTTTTGTCACAATTATAAGCTAGAATAAGGTATAGAAAGTCCTAGAGATACTGTAATCCTACAGTGTAAGCGGTAGGATAACATGTATTGGCGATTGGACAACATTATATATCTTAGGAGGTTTTATTATGAAAAAGACAATACTTACGGTGGCTTCTATTCTTACATTGAGTGTAAGTACTGGGTTTGCTGCTCCTATCAATAATTTATCACAAGGACAGACGGCTGTTGGTGTACTAGATGATTCTGGTTATATTGAACATAAAGTAACGAATAATGTTACAATCGGATTGCAAAAGAACGATGTGTATGGACAGGTTGGTCTCAATGACAATCTAAGACTGATTGTTGGCAGTCGAGATAATGGCTATAATTCAAAAATGTATGTAGGCGCAGCAGTCAATACTGCGTTGGCCCCTTCCTTAGAAGGGTATGCTTCTTTTGTTGCCGGCGATCAATATAAAGAAGTGCAAGTGGGAGCCAACTATAATCTAACCAAGAATCTGGATTTGAACCTTAACTATCGATCCTTTATGCCGGATGCAGGTAGTGATAGTAACCGAACTGCATTGGGAGCTACTTTGAAGTTTTAAACGAATTGTATGTATGGCATTAAGAAAATGACAGCTGTATTGTTAGTCTGTCGTGGCTGGGCTATAAGGGTTTCGCTTGCGTCCTTCGTAAAGCCACTCAACCCTTATAACCCAGCCACGACGATTGCCTGTAAAAGACGTATATAAGCGTATATTATATAGATGTTGAAAAAAGATCGTGATCATAATGGCGGGTTATCCTGCCATGCTGATCACGATCTTTTTTTTTGCGAAATCAGAAAGTATAACCTTTCTCGATTCCAAGTAAAAACGGTTCTATGTCAATGGTTGGGGTAAAAGCATAAAGTAATGTTGGCAGCGAGGATG
>CAXYVG010000069.1:0-20354 GCA_964292325.1 uncultured bacterium
CAAGGCACGTGAGAGTAAAGAACGATTAACTGCCATTGCCAAAAAAATTGCATCACAAGCGGCTAGTATTGAAAAAACAACAGAGGGATTTTCAAGTACAAATGTTGATATCGCAAAGCAACTGATACAACAAAGTACCGATGAGGGACGAAGCGTATCGACAATGTCAATGAGTATCAGCGTACTTGTACTGATACTCGGGGTAACGGTTAGCATCCTTTTGACCAGGATGATTCATAACCCAATAGCTGAATTGACTGAGATTGCCAATCAATATGCGCAGGGTGATCTACGGAATCTAGTGAAAGTTAAAACCTCGGATGAGATAGGGCAACTTGCTGATTCCTTGCGAGCTATGCATCATAATTTTGTTGAAATGATTACCAATATCCGGTCGGCTTCTGATCACTTGGCTGCCGCTTCGGAAGAAATGGCAGCATCAACGGAAGAAGTAACTGCGGCAAGCGAAGAAATTTCAAAAAGTATGGAAGGACTAGCAGGTGAGGCGGAAAAGGGTAATTCATCCATGCTAGAAGCATCTCAAACACTAGTGCAGCTATCGAGTCTGATTCAAATGGCCAAGGCAAAGGCGGATTATACTTGCCAAAACTCTGAAAATACCTTGTTAGCCGCAGAAAACGGGCGTATTAAGGTTGATGAATCAGTAACTAAAATGGGTAATATTAAGGAACAAACCGAGAATTCTAGTCAAATTATTGGTGAACTTAGTGATTATTCCAAACAAATATCCCAGATTATTGATACGATTACCAATCTAGCAAAGCAGACCAATCTTTTGGCATTGAATGCTGCTATTGAAGCGGCGCGGGCAGGGGAACACGGACGTGGTTTCGCTGTGGTAGCGGAGGAAGTTCGTAAACTTGCTGAGCAGTCCGATCAAGGAGCACAAGAAATTACTACTCTGGTCAAGAAAATTACAGAGAAGACATATGTGGCGGTAAATGCTATGGCGCAAAATGTTTCTGAAGTAGAATATGGTGTAGCTACTGTCAATGAAGCAGGACTTGCATTAGATCGAATTTTACAGGCAGTAAAGCAAACAACGCTTGAAACTAGAGAAATTGGTAATTTGACTTCGGAAGAAGTTGCCAATTCTGAACAAGTGGTAAGGTTGATCGATCATCTAGCAACAGTCATTGAAACAGTTGCCGCTCATGGTGAAGAAGTATCGGCTTCAGCAGAGGAACAATCGGCAACAATGCAAACGGTAGCGGCCAGTGCTGAAGAAACAAGTGCTATGGCAGAACAACTAAAAAATTCAATTGATAAGTTTTTAGTATAACAAAAATATCCTGCAATCTGATGATTGGCAGGATATTTTTGTTATATTGGTCCCATACTATAAAGAACTAAGAAGTGATATGCTAGATATGATATAATCAAAATGCTTAGATCAAGATAATGGGGGAATTAAAAATGGAAGAAGTAATGAATGCAGTAACACATGGCATTGGCACTCTGCTTGCGGTTGCAGGACTCGTGTTGTTAACTGTATTTGCTTATTTGCATGGTGATATATGGCATATTGTTAGTTTTAGTATCTATGGGACGACGTTAGTACTATTATATTTAGCCTCGACATTGTACCATAGTTTTACCAACGAACGTCTAAAATATATATTTAAGATTTTGGATCACTCGGCTATTTATTTGCTGATAGCGGGAACCTATACGCCTTTTACATTGGTTCCTCTTCATGGCGTGCTGGGATGGACTGTTTTTGGACTTGTATGGGCGTTTGCTATACTCGGAATTGTATTAAAAGTATTTTTTGTTGGACGATTTAAGTTCGCATCGACGATATGCTATATTGCGATGGGGTGGTTTATTGTGGTTGCAATTCAACCATTACTTACAGCTGTCGGTACAATCGGGATGGTTTGGCTATTGATCGGTGGTTTATTTTATACAGTAGGCAGTGTATTTTATTTATGGAATAAAATTCCTTATAATCATGCAATATGGCATTTATTCGTGCTAGCGGGAAGTGTATGCCATTTTGTTGCGGTATTTTTCTATGTACTCCCGATTCGTCTAGGTGTGTCATGATGAATGAATTATTACAGCGCATTTGTCGTTCACTTGGTATCGAGTATACAGGAATAGCACCAGTTGGGCCCTATATAGCATTGAAAAAACGAATAGAGGCTAGAATTGATAAGGGGCACTATACTGAGTTCGAGGAACAATGTATAGCCAAAAGAATTGATCCAAAATTAACAATGGAAGATACCGAATCTGTTATTGTATGTTTGTTTCCATATTATACTGGTCAAGAGCCAGACGGTAATATTGCTACATATGCTTATGGTCTTGATTATCACCGAATTATTAAAGACAAGCTAGAACAGATCGGTGAACAGTTAGCAGTAGTCATACCAGATTTTCATTACCAAGCTTTTGTAGATACTGGTCCTTTAGTCGATCGTTATATGGCATACTTGGCGGGCATTGGATTTTATGGGCTTAATGGGCATATTATAACCGATTCATATGGGTCGTATGTATTGATTGGTTATATGCTTACCAATTATCCTTTTGAGAGTGGTAAACCGCTACAGCGTACTTGTATGCAATGTAATAGGTGCATTACAGCGTGCCCAGGAGAAGCGATTATTGGCGATTTTACGATTGATCCGAGGTGTTGCCGCTCTTATTTGTCACAAAAGAAGGGAGAACTACCGATAGAGGAACAGCGTATTATGAAAAAAAGTAAATTAATTTTTGGCTGTGATATATGCCAGCAGGTATGTCCGCATAATGAACAAGTTGCAGTGACAGCGATGCGAGAGTTTCAAGAACATAGAATGCCTTATTTGGATGATGAAGAATTAAAAGCAATATCGAATAAGGAATTCATCAGACGATATGGTAATCGTGCTTTTAGTTGGCGTGGTAGAAAGCTACTGGTAAGAAATTCTGAATATGTTCGGTAAGGAATTTGCACTCGTATAGTATGTGGATTAAGAAAAGACTTGGCTTCAGCCAAGTCCTCAGACGCAGGCAGAAGGCTTAGTCGTTCTTACTTGGAACCCTAGAAAGTGATATACTTTCTGATTCCGCAAGACAGTATTTTGTTCTTTTTGATTTTATAAAAAAATAAAGGATTTTGTATAAAAAAATAGAATACAAATAGTAGCATATATAGGGTAATATTCCTAAAGGGAAGGTCTTTTGTAACCCAAAAAGTATAAAAATTAGGGAGGAAACAAGATGAAAAGAGCAACAAAATTATTCGCAGTAATCACAGCGGCTGTCATGTTGATGGCAGGTACAGCGACAGCTGCGACTACGAATGTCAATGTTACAATTAATAATATTTTAACACCGATTGAAGAAAGCGGTCAGTCGGGAAGAGTTGGTTGGGAAAAAGGTATTGTAGAGGCAGTGGGTACTGGCTTTGCACCAGCAAACGCTAGAAGTATTACGCACGGCACTGCTCTTGCTAGGCGTGCTGCTATACTAGATGCACAACGTAATCTGTTAGAAACCATTCAAGGCGTACAAGTCGATTCTGAAACTACAATGAGAAATTTAGAGATTACGAGTGATGTAGTACAAACGAAAGTATCGGGGTTATTAAAAGGTGCTAAGATTGTTCGTCAACAAGCTATGCCAGATGGCTCTTATCAAGTTGTTATGAGTATTAATTTATATGGAAATGATAGTTTGGCTAGTGTTGCATTGAATGCAGTAAAGAATGAACAGCCAGTGGAAGAGTTCCCTGCTCCGGCACCAAGCTATGTTCCTCCTGTAACGCATAATGATACAGCATCATTATATACTGGCGTTATTATTGATGCTCGTGGCTTAGGTTTGGAATCGACCTTCTCACCAAGGGTTTATGATGAATCAAATACCATTGTTTATGGTAATAAATATATTGATGTGGATTATGCGATTTCTCAAGGAATGGTAGACTATGCGATTACGCCAGAAATGGTACAAGCTGCTGAGAATGGTCAGTCACGTGCTGGCTTACGTCCTTTGGTGATTAAAGCACTACGTGTTGTTGATAATGACTGCAATGTAGTTATTAGTACGGCAGATGCCAATGCAATGTTGTCATATAATCAAAGTGCAGGTTTCTTGAGAAAATGTGCAGTTGTATTTGAACGGTAAAAAGTAATAGAAATGAAATAAACCAGCATTGTAGAATGCTGGTTTATTTTTTATGCAATTAGAAAGTATAGTCAAGTTTTCTTTATTTCTGGACGATTGATCACAATGATGCCTTGCTCCGTCAGGTAGTCTGCGACAGTTGTTACATCTTGAGGTGTTGCTTCTGGGACATGGTCGAGTGTATATTTCATCTGTAACGCTTGCCATTTTTGTAAGCCGTACGTATGGTAGGCTAATAACTCTACTTGAGGGGTGCTCGGTAAAGAGTGGATAAGACCTACTAACTCTTGCAGATCTTCTAGTGAATTAGTAATTTCGGGAATGATTACATAACGCAGAGTAACTGGAAGATGCTCTGCTATATAATGTAAATTGCTGATAATCTGCGTGTTATCAAAGCCGGCAAGCCAACGGTGCTTTTCAGAATTTACCGCTTTAATACTAAATAAAACCGCATCGGTATAAGGCAAAATAGCGGTGATATGTTGTTGATCATAATATCCTGCGGTATCAATCGTGGTATGAATGTTATGAGCCTTACAGGCGGCAAATAACTCAGCAACAAATTGTGGTTGTAATAGTGGTTCACCACCGCTGAGAGTTAGGCCGCCGCCCGATGCATCATAAAATTGCCGATAATGGAGAATATCAGTGATGACTTTCTCAGTACTAATGGTCTGATTACCTTGCTGCCAAGTATCAGGATTATGGCAGAAACGACAACGTAGCTGACAACCTGATAAAAATAAGACATAACGGATACCGTGCCCATCGACGGTACCAAAACGTTCAATTGAATGGTAATAACCTTGCATACTGATACCTCCAGTTTCGGCTGTAATTATAAAGATTTGTAAAAAGTACGTTCAATCACTTCGTCTTGTTGAGCAGCAGTGAGTTTGATAAAGTTAACAGCATAACCAGATACGCGAATGGTCAGTTGAGGATACTTTTCTGGATGCTTTTTAGCATCTTGCAATATGGAAAGATCAAGAGCGTTTACATTGATATGATGTCCTTCTTTAGCAGCATAGCCATCTAACATGCCCGCTAAATTCTGAATTCTGGTATCACTAGTCTTGCCGAGCGTGCTAGGCAAAATCGAAAAGGTATACGAAATTCCATCGCGACAGTCATCATAAGATAGTTTGCAAATCGATTGCATTGCAGCCAGTGCTCCATTGGTATCGCGACCATGCATTGGATTGGCGCCAGGAGCAAAGGCTTGCTTGGCTTTACGACCGTCAGGAGTAGCACCTGTTTTTGAACCATACATTACATTGGAAGTAATAGTAAGGATGGATAAAGTATGTTCGGCATTGCGGTAGGTTGCATGTTCTTTTAATTTGGTACTAAATTCATGACTAAGCTCGACCGCTAAACGGTCCACAGCATCATCATCATTGCCAAAGTAAGGGAAATCACCATCAATGCTAAAGTTTTTAGCGATACCGTTTTCATCACGTATTGGTTTGACGCGAGCGTGGCGAATAGCACTCAATGAATCAGTAGCTACTGACAGACCAGCAACGCCAAAGGCCATCGTGCGATCTACGTTGGTATCATGTAGAGCCATTTGGGAGCGTTCATAAGCATATTTATCATGGCTAAAATGAATCAAGTTCATCGTATTGACATACAAGCCAGTAAGCCAACTGAGTACTTGGGATAGATTCTTTCGGACAACATCATAGTCTAAATATTCTCCGGTTGGAATTGGCATTGCTGGAGCAAGTTGTTCGCCAGTATTTTCATCACGTCCGCCATTGATTGCAAGTAGTAATGCTTTTGCCAGATTCGCACGAGCACCAAAAAACTGCATTTGTTGACCGAGGCGCATAGCTGATACGCAACAAGCAATTCCATAATCATCGCCATAGATTGGACGCATAATATCATCATTTTCATATTGAATGGCGCTGGTATCAATCGATACTTTAGCACAGAATTTTTTAAAGTCATTTGGCATATTTACGGACCATAAAATGGTTAAGTTAGGCTCAGGGGCAGGACCAAGATTATATAATGTATGGAGAATTCGGTATGAGGTACGAGTGACGAGTGTGCGACCATCTACGCCCATACCACCAATGGATTCTGTTACCCAAAGAGGATCGCCAGCAAATAACTCATTATAGTCAGGTGTACGCAAATGACGGGCTAAGCGAAGTTTAATGACCATTTGATCAATTAATTCTTGTGCTTCGGTTTCGGTGAGTGTACCATTTTCTAAATCCCTAGCTAGATAAATATCAAGGAAAGTGGAGATGCGTCCTAGGGACATAGCGGCTCCGTTTTGCTCTTTGATTGCGGCAAGATAACCAAAATATAACCATTGTACTGCTTGATGTGAGTCAGTAGCTGGAAGACTAATATCAAAGCCATAGGACTTAGCCATAATCGCAATGTCTTTTAGAGCAGCAATTTGCGCAGCAAGTTCTTCGCGTAGACGCAAGACTTCCTCATTCATTGGCTTAGTAGCAAGCTCTTTAAGATCTTGTTTTTTTACTTCAATCAGTCGATTGATTCCGTAGAGGGCAATTCTGCGGTAATCTCCGATAATCCGTCCACGACCATAACCATCTGGTAATCCAGTAATAATACCTAGCTTACGTGCTTTTTTCATTTCGTCAGTATACATGTTAAAGACCGCAGTATTATGTGTGGTAACGTGATTATGATAGATATTACTGATCTCTGGATCAAGCTGATAACCGTAAGCTTGACAAGCTTGTTCAGCCATTCGTATACCGCCATTTGGAATGACGCTGCGTTTCAGAGGTGCATCTGTTTGTAATCCGACGATCACTTCTAAACTTTGATCGATATAGCCTGGTTTATGGGAAGTAATCGTAGAAACTGTGTTGGCATCAACGTCTAACACACCGTTTTTGGTTCGTTCGTCGGCTAAGTGTTGGCTACACTTGTCCCACAAGGCTTTCGTGCGAGGTGTTACCGTAGCGAGAAAATCACCATTGCCATCATACGGTTGGTAGTTTTCCTGGATAAAATTTCGAACATCAATACTTGTCTGCCATTTACCTGTTTTAAAGTTATTCCATGGGTTCATAATCGTGCTCCCCCTTTAATAATTAATAGTTATTATCAATTGACTTTATTATAAAGATATTATATTGTTTCGCCTATGATAGAAATCATATACATGGAAGTTTAATTCATATCTTAATTGTAGGTATTTTAAAACGAAAAGTCAATAAATAAAACTAAATAACAATAATTATTGATTAAAAGTGATTTTTGTGCACAAAAAACCACCTGTTCACAACAATTTATGCTATGCCCAGGCGGTCGGCTTTTATCAAATACAGTCCCTTGTGGTTATTCCACTTTCCGCCAGTCGTGTATCTGTTTTTTATTAATTTATGTTTAAAGTGTATCCTGTTTGTAGATGAATGTCAATAAAAAATATAGAGATAAGTGTAATGACTTACTATGTCGTTTGATAACGAAATATAGGTAAGCAGGAAATGAATCAGGAAGAAAGAATAGTAAAGGTGAGTTATACGATAAGCAGGATAAAAGAAAAATTTAGTATAGAGGAGCTTAGCATGATGCTAAAAAAGATATATAATTTTTTACAAGAAGATGATGGAGTAAATTTAAAAGCAAGAGAACTGCTACGTTACCTCGGCCCAGGAATATTGGTGACTGTCGGCTTTATAGATCCTGGTAACTGGGCAGCGAATATGGCAGCTGGAGCAGATTATGGATATAAACTATTGTGGATGGTTACGCTTTCTACGATTATGTTAATTATTTTGCAACATAATGTAGCTCATTTAGGTATTGTTACCGGACAGTGCTTGTCGGAGGCTGCGACAGAATATCTGCCTTCCTTTTTATCAAAAGGAGTATTGTTTTCGGCAATGGCGGCGGCAGTCGCAACTGGACTTGCTGAGATATTAGGGTCTGCCATTGCACTGAATATGCTATTTCATATTCCTTTAAAAGTAGGAGCCGTATTCGTGGCAATGGGCTGTGGCTGGATGCTTTGGGCTAATTCGTATAGACGACTAGAAAAATGGATCATGGGTTTTGTCTCGATTGTTGGTGTAGCGTTTTTATTTGAACTTAGTTTAATCCAGGTTGATTGGTATCAGGCAACGACTGGGTGGGTTGTACCAGTGATTCCAGACGGTGCATTACCTGTTATTATGAGTGTACTTGGGGCGGTTGTCATGCCTCACAATTTATTTTTGCATTCGGAAATTATCCAGAGTAGGCAATGGAATTTGGAAGATGAAGTGGTTATTCAAAAACAGCTAAAATATGAATTTGCCGATACCTTGTTTTCTATGTGTATTGGCTGGGCTATTAATAGCGCGATGATACTGATCGCGGCAGCAGTATTTTTTAGTAATCAGGTGCAGGTAGAAGAACTAGAGCAAGCTGAAGTGATGCTGCGTCCTTTGCTTGGAAATGCAGCTGCTGTTGTATTTGCCATTGCACTACTTTTTTCTGGTGTTTCTTCGACGGTTACAGCAGGTATGGCAGGAGGAAGTATTTTCGCAGGTGTATTTAAAGAACCCTATGATATTAAAGATCGTCATTCTTGGCTGGGGGTAGCGACTACATATAGTGTAGCAGTGCTTATTATTTTGTTTATTACTAGTCCTTTTGAAGGCCTAGTATATTCGCAGATGTTTTTGAGTATTCAATTGCCATGGACCATATTTTTGCAAATTTATTTGACATCATCTAGTAAAGTTATGGGCAAATATGCCAATACGAGTCGTCAGCAAATACTATTATGGACGATTGGTTCGATTGTATCGATATTAAACTTTATGTTGCTATGGGATTTTATTAAGTAACAGAATACATAAGGCAGGAAAGAATGTAGATACTAAAGTATCTAATTTACTTTATTGGACATGGCTCTCTTGTTGGGAATCGTAAAGCCACGCCCGGAAACTTCAGTAGCGTCTTGGATAATAATAAATGCTTTAGGATCAATCGTTTGAATAAATACTTTAATCTTAGCAATTTGAATGAGCGTGACCACAACGAAAATTAATTTTTTTTCATCATGAGTAAAGGCTCCTTCCCCTTGCAGGAACGTGACTCCGCGACCAATTTCATTTAAGATGGCATCGGCAATTTCTTCGCAATGGTCAGAAATGATCATAATTGTTTTTTTACGGTTAAATCCTTCAATTACTCGATCAATTACCGCTGAGCCTACATACATGGAAATGAGAGTATACATAGCAGGGGCAAAACCAAATAGAAAAGCCGATATGATCATTAATAGAAGATTAATGCCAAACATTACCGATCCAATATCTAAGGAATAATATTTTTTGACAATGGCAGCAATAATGTCGGCACCTCCGGCATTGCCGTTAACACGAAAGATTAAACCTCCGCCGACGCCACCTAGTGCACCGCCAAAAATAGAAGCCAATAAAATATCATCGGTAACAAGATAAGAGGATAAAAAGCGAGTAGCGTCAATTCCGCCAGCGAAAATTAAAAGACCATATAAGCCGACGATAACCGATTCGCGGTCTAAGAAGCGGTAGGCAGCGTAAAAAATAGGGATATTGAGTATGATAATTAATACACCAATGGGAGCATTGAAAATAAAATGCAGGATAATCGCAATCCCGCTGATTCCACCGCTTAACATGTGATGAGGTAGTAGAAACAGATTAATGCTGATTGAACTTATTAATGCTCCGAAAGCGACAACTGCATACTTGAAAAAATTCTTTTTAAAGTAATAAGCCGATTTTTTCATTATTTCATAGCTCCTTATTTTTGAAGTTCTCGATATTTTACGGAGTCAGAAAGAAAGTATATCACTTTCTGAGGTTCCAAGTCTTTTCTTATAATATCCAGAATATCCCCTAATTATATTTTATCGTAGGTAGGCTTCTTTGTATACGGATTCCTATTTTTATGCAATCAGAGAGTCTAACACATTCTTAATTCCAAGTAAGAACAACTAAAAGGGAGTATCTTAAAATAGGATATAAAAGCCTATCTTGAGATACTCCCTTTATTATATACACGTATGATCAATCTTTATTAGAAAATAAGCAGGTGCCCGATAGTTCTTTTTCGCACTTTTTGCAACTGATTTTATCAACATGCTCTACGGCATAGTTGATAGCGTGCTTGGTATGAGGGAAAAAGTAGTCGGCACCAATCTGGTCATAAAGACCCGTCGTTTTAATTTTTCGTTCGGGCTGTTCGTTTAGACCAGAGATTAATACGAGTACCTTTTTTTTCTGTAAATTTTCAATAATAGTTCGTAAATGATTTTCTCCTGTGACATCAATTAATGGCACTTTACTTAAACGCAAAATGAGAATCTGTGGATCATAGTGAATGGTGTCTATGATGCTTTGTGAAAACATCTGGGCGGCTCCAAAGAATAAAGGACCTTCTACATTGAAGATACTAATCTGTGGGCAGTCGTGAGTTTCAAGTTCCTCTTGATCTGTAATATCGACGAAGTGGTTTTCTTCATCCGGCAATACTTTGGTTACGACCATAATCTCGCTCATACGTTTTACGAATACCACCATCGCGAGTAGTAAGCCAATTTCTACGGCCAATGTTAAATTTACTAATAAAGTTAGCAAAAATGTAATAAATAGTACTCCACGACTGAACCCCTTGGCTTTTATGATATCCATAAAAACATGATGCTCACTCATATTATAGGCAACAATCATCAATACCGGTGCCATGCTAGCGAGTGGGATTAGACCCGCATAGGGAGCAAGCACGAGCATGGTGATGAGTACAAAGAAACCCGAAAAAAATACGGAAAAACGTGTACTAGCACCAGACCGAATATTCGTTGCGGTTCGGGCAATGGCGCCGGTCGCTGGAATTCCGCCAAATAATGGTGAGACGATATTGGCAATACCTTGGCCGATTAATTCCCGGTTGCTATTATGATGTGTGCCAGACATACCATCGGCGACGACTGCAGACATCAGTGATTCAATAGCGCCCAATATGGCAATTGTCAAGGCGGGTTGAAGTAGTAATTGTATTCGATCAAGCGTTAAATCAGGAAGTTTAAACTGAGGTAAATTACCAGGAATTCCGCCAAAAGCGGAGGATATTGTGCTTACTTCATTTGGAATGAATAGCGTGACTACGATTGTGGAGACTAGGAGTCCCGTGAGGGCACCTGGCACTTTTGGTAGAAAACGCGGTGTAAGCAAAATAATGATAAGACAAAGTGTAGCAGTAAAGGCGCTATAAAGGTTGATGCTGTCTAGGTGGAGTATAATTTCATTCATGTTAGCCAAGAAACTTTCATGACGTTCTAAACCTGTAAGGCCAAGAAAACTTGGTATTTGTCCGGCAAAAATATTGACGGCAATACCTGCTGTAAAACCAATCGTAACACACCGGGGGATAAATTTAATCAGTGACCCCATATCTAATAGCCCCATGAGAATCAGTATAACTCCAGATAATAATCCTGCAATTAGTAAGTTTTCATAGCCATAAGTTAGAACAATCGATAATAAGATCGGAATAAAAGCACCCGTAGGACCAGCGACTTGGTAGCGGCTTCCGCCGAAGATTGCGACCAAACAAGCGGCAACAATTGTGGTATAAATCCCATATTCAGGTTTTACACCAGAGGCGATCGCAAAGGCCATGGCAAGCGGTAATGCAATAACACCAACCGTCAAACCGGCCATTAGATCTTTTTTAAAAGATCTTGAAAAATAACGTTTGCTGAGGATTTTAATAGTACGCGACATGACAAGACTCCTTTCGATTATAGAAAAACAAATGTAAACTAATAGTATATTATATACCTATCTGTAATGATATACAATGATGGTGAAATCTGATATAGAGATTTTATTAATATATATAATATTGGCAGGAATATGAGATAAAAATGTAGAAAATAACAGAATCATGTATCTATATCATGTATCTATGAATTCGAAAGGGGATTGGTAGTTATTATGGAACAAAAGAAAACTAAAATCCTAGTTTGTGATGATTCATCATTAATTCGTAAGCAATTAAAGGACTTATTAGTTACAATGGACTGTGAAGTGTTTGAAGCGGCGAATGGCCGAATTGTTGTCGAGGTTTTCAAGGAAGTAAAACCGGATGTTGTATTTATGGATATTGTAATGCCGGAAGTTGATGGCTTGGAAGCGTTAAAAAATATTAAAATGTACGATAAAGAGGCAAAAGTTGTGATGCTATCTTCTGTCGGGACATCGGCGAAATTGGTGCAAGCGCTAAAAAATGGAGCAATGGATTTTATCCAAAAACCATATACTCCTGAGCAAATTGAGAAGATAGTTGCGGATATTCGGCACTTGGTACCCATAATATAATATGATTTTGCGTAATGACATGAGTTTTAAAAAATAAAGGAGTGTAGTTATGTTTAATCAATACTTTGGACAATACCTACTAAATACGAAGAAATTAACAGCTCAGCAACTTGCTGAAGTGATGAATTATGAGAGATCTGTTAGGGTGAAATTAGGTGTACTCGCAGTGGATGCTAAGTTTATGACGGCTAAGCAAGTAGAAACGGTGCATCATTTGCAACGTTTGTGTGATAAACGTTTTGGTGAACTGGCAGTAGATCAGGGATACTTGACTTGTGCTCAGTTAGAGGATCTACTTGAAAACCAACATTGTCGCCATTTAAGTTTAAGCCAGGCAATTGTGGATAAAGAATATCTTACGCTAGCAGAGCTCGAGGATGTGTTGGCTGATTATAAACAGAAAAGTCAATTAACTCAAAAGCAAGTTGAGGACTCTTTTACAAGTGATTCGGATCAAATCAACAAGCAAGTATTAGATTTTACAGAGGCTGGTGCCCAGGGCGAAATTTATCAAGATTACATAGGGGTATTACAACGGAATATTATCAGATTTTTAGATGTCGATCCGGTAATCAGTAAAAATGAACCAATCTGTAAGGTCACAAATAAATGGCTGATCTATCAAAGGATAGTCGGTGAAATCAATTTATTTACTGGACTTGCGATGGATGATGAGGCATTATTGGCAATTGCTTGTCAATACAGTGGCGAAGTCTTGCCAGAAATTGATGAACTTGCGAAGGATAGTGCTGCAGAATTTCTAAATATGGTCAATGGAATTTTTTGTGTCAATGCATCGGAGCAGGGCATGGAATTGGACTTGCAATTGCAAAAGATCGTACAAAATGAGATGCCTGCGTTAGAAAATGGATACCGTATTCCCATCAACTTGTCGGTTGGTGCAATTGATGTAATTGTAGCAGCGGTAGAATAAAAAATTCCTTTCAGTCATGCTGGCTGAAAGGAATTTTTGCTATAGTCAGCACGTTAAATCATACGGAATGGAAAACATGTAGTTTTAAATCCCTCAAATAGGCACACCAAATGGTGTGACCTGTATCGTGGGGCAAGGACTTCTTATTTTCTTTTCTGTTTATAGGCTAAATAACGTTGTTTTCCTTCTTCAAATAATCTTCCTTCCTCATCAGTAGTAATTTCTAAAGGCGACACACTTGTCGCTTTTCCATCCTTACCCAATGCTACCATGGTAAAGAATGCAGTTAACGCAATTTTAGCTGGTTCTTCTTTATATAAGTCCTCCACTAAAACCGTAACGAGTATTTCCATAGAACTCTTGCCTACAAAAGTTAGTTCTGCAAGACACAGTACTAGATTACCAATATGAATAGGATGATGAAATTCCAGCATATCTACCCTTGCCGTTACAATATTAGTCCGTGCATGTCGAAACGCTACTATTCCAGCAGCGTTATCCATCATTTTCATAACTTCTCCGCCATGAACATTACCAGACATATTAGCCTGCTCGGGTTGCATTAGGTTTCCTATACTTACCTTAGATTGTTCAACTGTTTTAGATTTCATGTGACAACCACCTCTTTAAATTATTCGACTCAAGCCATGCAAAACCAGCGTTTATCATCTTCAACTCACAAATATTTTTTGGTCCCTTTTTTTAATTCTTTCCAGGAATGCTCAATATTCTCACCCATTCGCTTAATCAATTGATATACAGTTTCCCTTTCCTCTAAACTTAGCCCAGTAAAACAATTTTCAATATTTCGATTTTCTTCTTTAATAATATATTGGTAAATTTGTCGCGCTTCTGGCGTTGGAAATAAAGTCCACGATCTTTTATCCACATCATCACGTTCTCGCAATACATAATTTTCTTCGATCAGCTTTCGTACAGCCTTGGTTGATGTTGCTTTATCTACTTTGAGAATATTGGAAAGTTCAACTAGATTGATCCCTGGAGACTCGCAAATACGAGTTAAAAATATGAATTGACCTCTTTGTAATTTGATTTCTCGATATTTAATATCACTAATCGATTGAATACAGCGAGCAAGTATGCCTACTTCTCGAAGGACTTCATTTTTTAATTTAATAATAAAAATTCCTCCACGATTCAATTTAGTTGATATTTCAACTAAATTGAATTTTACAACTAACTAATTTAAATGTCAACTAGTTTCAACTCCGAACCCTCTAATTGAATATAGTATAGAGTATTTACAGTGCCTCCAAAATGAGTTATGATGTACTATCAGAAGTGTATTTAAATGATTAAAAATTAAATGTTACAGTCAGTTATAGTACTATATTATTTAGGGTATAATTAAATTTTATACAGCGGGAAAAGGAGAGGCATATGGAAATAAAATCAATCAAAAAATTAAAATTATATGGATTCAATAACTTGACCAAGACACTTAGTTTTAATATGTATGATATTTGTTATGCTACAAGTCAAGAGCATCGCCAGGAATATATTGAGTACATTGATGAAGAATATAATGCGCAGCGGCTCACTAGTATTTTAACAGAAGTGGCCAACATGATTGGAGCTAATATTTTGAATATCGCACAACAGGATTATGATCCTCAGGGTGCGAGCGTAACGATGCTCATTTCCGAAGGAAAGATGACTCATGATGAAGAAGTGCAAGAAGGAAAAGGACAGGAAATTTGTTCAGATGCTGTAGTTGCTCATTTAGATAAAAGTCATATTACTGTGCATACGTATCCTGAAAGTCACCCAGATAAAGGGATTAGTACGTTCCGCGCCGATATTGATGTTTCTACTTGTGGGGAGATTTCGCCACTAAAGGCTTTAAATTATTTGATTAATAGTTTCAGTTCGGATATTGCGATTATTGATTATCGGGTACGTGGCTTTACTCGTGATATTAATGGGAAGAAGCTATATATTGATCATAAAATAAATTCGATCCAAAACTACATTCATCCTGATACGCGAGAACTGTATCAGATGCTGGATGTTAATGTATATCAAGAAAATATTTTTCATACGAAAATGATACTCAAAGAATTTGACCTGGACAATTATTTATTTGGTACAGCCAAAAAAGAATTGCTACCTGGGGAAAAGAAAAAAATCAAGCAACGATTAAAGAAAGAAATGTCGGAAATTTTTGCTGGACGTAATATTCCAAAAGTGAAATCGACTGTAGGTATCATCAAGTAAATGATGCTATAATAATTCAATGAATTTTTGGGCAGTAAGAGGAATTGGTAGATAATTATGCGTAATAATCCCAAGCTCACGTGGAGGTATCTCTGCTGTGAGTGTAAGGGTAAACAATTGATTGTCAGCCAATTCTTTTTGTATATATTCACGGCTCACAAAAGCAACGCCGAGACCGATTTTGGTAAGTTCAATGAGTAGGTCAACACTGCCTAATTGGATTTCTGGTTGAAAGAGAAGATTGTACTTAGCGAAAATAGCATCGAGGAAACATCGGGTTGTTGTATTTTTTTCAAGAGCCAATAATGGTAGAGCTGCGATATCTTTTAGGCTAAGTGCTTGATGCTGAAGATGGGAAAAAGCGGAACTAGCAATGCATACGTCATGAAGAATTTTACGTTTACTGATCGTCATATTCGGGTACGATTGATCATTGGCAAGGTTGACAACGCTAATATCGACGAGTCCTTTTGCGAGTAGTTCAACGCAGACTGGCGAAGGGCGATTGGTAATATTGAGTTTGATTTTCGGATATAATTGCGTGAATTGTTTAAAATAAGGTAGTAAATAATATTTGCAGATGGTATCACTGGCGCCGATTTTTAGCTCGCCTTGTTCGAGGGAGTCGAGCTCATTTATATTGCGTTCGCCTAATTTTAAAACATGGAAGGCTTGCTCAACATGAGTAAATAGCAAAAGTCCTGCTGTTGAGAGATGGACTTGTTTGGTTGTTCTGACAAAAAGCTTCGTATTTAACTTTTCTTCTAGTATTTTGATGGCCTGACTGACAGCGGATTGAGAAATATATAGTTCATTTGCGGCTTGTGAAAAACTTAAGTGCTTTCCAACATAATAAAATACTTTATATAATTCAAAATTAACATCCATATATATAAGTCCTCCTAATAGGTGGTATTAGAATTATTAATTATTCGTACTATTGTTATTATACTACAATAGTAACAGAAAAAGAGTAGAGGGGGTTATTCAATGTCGAATACTGTAAGAAGAATTTTTGTTGAGAAACGTGCTGAGTTTGCAGTGGAGGCCCAAGAAGTATATGCTGACTTGAAGAAAAATTTGGGGATTAAAGCTCTTACTGGCGTGCGTATCATCAATCGCTATGATATAGAAGGTATTACTGAAGAAGAATATACTGAGGCGAAACATATTATATTAGCAGAGCCTACTGTGGATGATATCTATGATGAAACATTGCCAATTCGTGCAGAGGATTCGGTGTTCGCTGTCGAGTATTTGCCAGGTCAGTATGATCAACGGGCTGATTGGGCAGCGCAGTGTGTGCAAATATTGACCACGAAAGAAAGTCTAAAGATTTTTACTGCGAGCATCGTAATTTTGCAAGGCGCTATAACGGAGGCAGATCTCCAGAAAATTAAAGCATATATCATTAACCCTGTAGAAGCGCGGGAAGCAAAACTAGAAAAACCAGATACATTAGTTCTTGCTATTGAAAATCCTGCCGATGTAAAAGTGATTGCAGGCTTTATCAATAAAAATGCGGAAGAATTGGCAATCGTGCTCAAAGATATGGGACTGGCGATGAATGTCTCCGATCTTGTTTTTTGTCAAAAGTATTTTAAAGATATTGAGCGTCGTGATCCGACGGTTACAGAAGTACGCGTTCTCGATACTTATTGGTCAGATCATTGCCGCCATACTACTTTTTCCACCGTTATTGAAGAGGTAGATATACAAGCAGGCCATTTTGCTGAACCAATTGTACAGGCCTATCAAGAGTATCAAAATGCCAGAACCCGTGTATATCAAGACAAACAAAAAGATGTTTGCCTAATGGATATTGCCGTTATGGGCATGAAAGATCTTAGAAATCAAGGCTTATTACCTGATCTTGACCAGTCAGAAGAAATCAATGCTTGTAGTATTGTTGTGCCGGTTGATATCGATGGTGTCGTAGAAGAATGGCTGGTTATGTTTAAGAACGAAACACACAATCATCCTACAGAAATTGAACCATTTGGCGGTGCGGCTACATGCCTTGGCGGAGCCATCCGTGATCCACTGTCTGGACGGTCGTATGTATACCAAGCAATGCGCGTGACTGGTAGTGGTGATCCAAGGGCTAAAATCGAAGATACATTACCAGGCAAATTACCACAGCGAAAAATAACCGTTGGTGCTGCGAAAGGTTACAGCTCTTATGGAAATCAAATTGGACTATCTACAGGCCATGTGGCAGAGGTATATGATGAAGGGTTCGTTGCCAAACGTATGGAGATTGGTGCGGTTATGGCAGCGGCGCCAAAAGACAATGTAGTGCGTATACGCCCTGTAGCGGGTGATGTGGTCATTGTACTAGGTGGCAGAACTGGCCGTGATGGTTGTGGTGGTGCGACTGGATCCTCAAAGGAACATACAGAAGAATCTTTGGCAACTTGTAGTGCAGAAGTGCAAAAAGGGAATGCGCCGACCGAACGAAAATTGCAGCGGCTATTTAGATGCGCAGAAGCAAGCGTTATGATTAAACGCTGTAATGATTTTGGTGCAGGCGGAGCAGCGGTTGCTATTGGTGAACTAACAGATGGACTGATTATTGATCTAGATGCTCTGCCCAAAAAATATGAAGGCCTTGATGGTACAGAGCTAGCTATTTCTGAATCACAAGAACGTATGGCTGTTGTGGTAGCGCCTGAAAACGTGAAGCAATTTATTGCGTATGCGGAGGCAGAAAATCTAGAAGCTACGATTGTAGCGACAGTAACCGATCAGGGACGATTGATTATGAAATGGCGTGGACAAGCAATTGTTGATCTTAGCCGTGAATTTTTAGATACAAATGGTGTACAGCAAACAACAAAGGTAAAGGTTACTACGCCGGTAGCTGATGAAAATTATTTTACAAAAGTGCCATATAGTGGAGCTGATATCGCTACTGCTTGGCTTGATAATTTGCGTGACTTAAATGTTTGTAGCCAAAAAGGTCTTGTGGAAAGATTTGATAGTACCATTGGTGCCGGTACGGTACTGATGCCTTTTGGTGGAAAATATCAAACAACACCAGCAGAAGGGATGGCTGCCAAGATCCCGGTATTAAAAGGCACAACCAATACGGCGACGCTAATGACTCATGGATATGATTCTCGTTTATCAACCTGGAGTCCATTCCATGGCGCTGTATATGCAGTTGTCGAAGCCGTCGCAAAAGTAGTAGCGATGGGCGGGAGTTATCATGGCGTTCGCCTGACGTTACAAGAGTATTTTGAAAGACTTGGCGAGGATGCAGTGAAATGGGGTAGACCATTTAGTGCATTACTTGGCGCACTTTATGCACAAGAACAATTTGGTATTCCTGCGATTGGCGGCAAAGATAGTATGTCAGGAACTTTTAAAGAATTAAGCGTACCTCCGACATTAGTGGCGTTTGCTGTGAATGTAACGAAGACCAATCTGGTTATTTCGCCAGAGTTCAAACAGATCGGTAGCCAAGTCGTCGTCGTACCATTGGTGCGAGATACGTATGAACTTCCAGATTTTACTGCTACTGGCCGGAACTATGATAAAGTAACACAGTTAATTGCCGATGGTAAAGTTATCGCTGCCCATACGGTGAAAATCGGTGGTGTAGCCGCTGCTATTAGTAAAATGAGTTTTGGTAATCAGATTGGCATGGTTTTCACTAGTGCCGTAAAGGAAGCCGAATTATTTGCTAGCAACTATGGTTCATTAGTACTGGAAATTCCAGCAGATGTTGATGTTAAACAGGCTGTGGGCGATATGGGTACGGTACTTGGCTATACACAAGAAAAACCTATGATTGAAGTCAATGGCTCTAGCATTGAATTATGTGTAGCCCAAAAAGCTTGGCAAGAGCCTTTAGAAGCTGTTTTCCCTACACAGACAGCAATCATAAATGAACAGGCTAAGCAACAAGCTTTTGCGGCTACTACTAAAAAAGGTCGCCAAAGTTTTGCAAAACCTCGTGTGTTTATTCCTGTATTCCCTGGAACGAACTGTGAATATGATTCGGCCCGGGCTTTTGAAATGGCAGGTGGCACTGCTGATACCATGGTCATTCGGAATCTAACACCAAAAGCATTAGAAGAATCCATTGTAGAAATGGTAAAAAGAATTCAAAATGCCCAAATTATCATGTTGCCAGGTGGCTTTAGTGCGGGCGACGAACCAGATGGTTCAGGGAAATTTATTGCGACCATCTTTAGAAATGCTAGAATTAAAGAAGCAGTCACTAGCTTTTTATCTCAGCAAGATGGATTGATGCTGGGAATTTGTAATGGTTTTCAAGCATTGATTAAGCTAGGGCTTGTACCGTATGGCCAGATTGTTGATTTATCACCAGAGTGTCCAACATTAACATATAATAAAATTGGGCGTCATATTTCTTGTATGGTCAATACAAAAGTGGTATCTACACTTTCTCCTTGGTTTAATAATATACAATTAGGAGATGTACATAGCATTCCGGTATCGCATGGTGAAGGACGCTTTGTTGCCAGCCCGGCTTTACTAAATAGTTTAAGAGAAAAAGGACAGATTGCTACGCAATATGTAGATGCGAATCATCAACCAACGTATGATATTCGTTATAACCCTAATGGCTCAATGGATGCAGTAGAAGGGATCACAAGCCCTGATGGCCGCATATTAGGGAAAATGGGACATTCAGAACGAGTTGGTAGTCA
>CAXYVG010000070.1:0-19594 GCA_964292325.1 uncultured bacterium
GAGCGGTGCTTGACAAGTGTATTGATTTATTATAAAGTAATTAGTAGTTAATTTATTATTAACTACTTTATAATTTAAATTACATATTGATGGTATAGGTGCCCTTTGGGGCTTAATAGGGAAGCTGGTCGAAATCCGGCACGGTCCCGCCACTGTAATGAGGAGCGAATTCATAGTTACACCACTGAGAATATATTCTTGGGAAGGTTTGAATGCGCGATGATCCTGAGTCAGGAGAACTGCCTATATGACAATCACCGTTATAACCCGCGAGAGATGGGGAGGGGATTTGTACGATATTTTATTCATTGTACTTATTTTTTCCCGGCGTATTTTTTACGTCGGGATTATCAGTGTAAAGAGCGTTTATTGTAAAAATCTCCTGACCTTTTGGGTTAGGAGATTTTTTTGCACAATCAGAAAGTATAATACTTTCTCGATTGCAAGTAAGGGCAACTAATTAAATAGATAGTTCAATTTATATAAAGAAAGGAAGTTTAGTATATATGAAAAAAAGTAATAAGCAAAAAGTCATGTTATGTGCATTGGTCACAGGTGCTTTAGTGGCTCAGTCAGCAGCAGTGACATACGCTGCAGAACAACAAGAGGAGTATAGTCTTGAACAAGTGGTCGTTACTGCCAACCGTGTTCCACAAACGGTAGCAAGTACACCAGCGGATGTTACAGTAGTTACTGCTGAGCAAATCGAGCAAAAAGGTGCGCACAATTTAGCAGATGCGTTAGAAGGTGTACCGGGCGTAGTGGTTGCGAGAAATGGTGGCCCAGGAGAAATAGCAGTTCCATATATACTAGGAACAGATAGGGTAATCGTTTTAATGGATGGTAAACGTATGAATATACCACAAGGAATTGGTAGTGGTAATGGCGGTGTAAATTTAAGTACAATTTTGGTAGGCGATAATATTGAAAAAATTGAGGTAGTACGTGGTGGTAACTCGGTTTTATATGGCGCTGATGCGGTAGGTGGAGTTATTAATATCGTAACGAAAAAGGGTATTGGTAAGGCAAAGACTCAAGTTGATATAGGCGGGGGAAGTAATTCTACTAGTAAATTTAATATTTCTCAGCAAGGGGAAGAAAATGGATGGCATTGGTATGTAACGGGAATGCAAGAAAATACCGATGGTCAACGTCCTCTAAGTGATTATAAGGGGAAAAATTCAACGTTTCGCCTAGATAAAGATCTTAGTAAAACAGAAACTCTATCTATGAATTTTGATTATTATAGCAGTCATGCAAATACACCAGGCAATATAACAGGTACATGGGTACCAACAATTGAAGATTATTTGCGTCATAACTGGAGCATTGCCTACAGTGATAAACATGTTGGCGGGGAAAAAACAATCAGATTTTATAATAATGAGCAAGAACGTACCTCAGTAATACCTACATATTTCAGTCAATATTTGTATAAGAATACTGTACGGGCATTAGAATATCAGGATAGTAAAACAGTCAATAAGCGAAATGACATAACTTGGGGTGGAGAATGGCGTAAAGAGACAGTAACAACAGCTGATTATGGTACGAATCCGTCTCGGGATCGCAGTGTTAACGCTATATATCTTCAAGATCGGTATAAGATAAATGACCGTACTAGTTCCATTATTGGAATGAGATATGACCATAGTGATCAATATGGTACAAATTGGTTGCCGAAAGTATCCATCATACATGAAATAGATAAGAAAACTAACTATTTTATTAACTGGAATAAGGTATTTAAGGCACCTAAATTTGATGATTTGTATACTCCATATAATGTGATGTGGGGTGGTGGGGATCCAAATCTAAAACCAGAGACTGGTTGGTCAGCGGAAACAGGTATTAAGAAACAGTTAAACAAAGAGAGTGAAATGACAGTTTCACTGTTTAAACGTGAATTAAATAATGCAATAAAATGGGTTGCTACTGGAACTCAATATAATGCTAAAAATATTGATCATCTTACCGATCAAGGTGCAACGGTAGCATTCACTACAAGATTATCACCAGTTTTTGTCGCTAATGTTGGTTATACATATTTAGATTCCCGAGATCAAAATAATCGACAGCAAGCGCCGTATAATAACTTTAATATGGGGCTAAATTTCCATCAGGGTAAATTTACGCAAACTATTTCAGGGAAATATGTCGACAAAAGTTATACATATGATGATTCTATATCGGCTGTTTATAAAACCAATAGTTACTTTATTTGGAGTACAAATTTGAATTATGCTATATCGAAGAATCAAAGTGTATATTTAAATGTTACCAATTTATTTAATAAAAAATATCAAGAAATAAGAGATTATCCTGCCCAAGAACGTACGATATTCCTAGGTGTAAGACAATCATTCTAAATATCTAAGAAATATAGTATAATAATAGAGTCCGGAAGATTGGAAGTCATTACATTTCATCTTCCGGTTTTCTACATATACAAGCTGAATTAACAAATGATACTTTTTTGGGCGATTTACAAGGTAATGATCTATCAGTCAGTTTCTTAGTGTATTATATATAGTTAAAAAAGGACGTTTACTATGTTACAATTAGTTAATCTATCAAATTACGAATGTGATATGGATATCATAAATCATAGTGCAGAATGTTTGCAGACATTTTTACAGCATCATCATTTAGATGGGATTGAAATGATGATTGGGGATACTTGGGATTGCCAAGTACATAAGAAAGAGTGGATACAAGGCGTTCATTTGCATTGCTGGTTTAATTGGCTGGATTTTTGGCATAATAATCAGTGCGAGTTATGGAAGCAATTTAGTAGTGAAAAAGAAATCAAAGATTGCTATGGTGGTGTAACAAGGGAAGAATGGCTCAATGTTCAGCGGGAACATATTCATACTGCAACGCAAACGGGAGCTAAGTATTTGGTCTTTCATGTGAGCCAGGTTTGTACAGATGAAATGTTTAATCGGCAGTTTCGTGCGACGGATCGAGAAGTGATTGAAGCCGCTGTGGAAGTGATAAATGAGCTTGTGGATGATATACCAGATGATATGGAAATATTATTTGAAAATTTATGGTGGGCAGGATTAACCCTGACGGATAAAAGTCTGACAGGATTATTAGTAGAGCAGGTGAAGCATCCTAGGGTAGGAATTATGCTGGATACAGGACATTTGATGAATGTCAATCAAGAATTAACAACTGAGGAAGAGGGAATTGAATATATTCTAAAGGTTGTAGAAAATCTCGGAGAATATAAGCAATATATTCACGGTATTCATTTGCATCATTCTTTATCAGGTCATTATAGCAAAAGCTGTAAAGACTCTTTGCCGTCAGAGCGTACAACGGCGGAACTTATGGAGCATGTATTAAAAATTGATCAGCATCGCCCATTTAGTGTTGCAGCGGTACAACGTATTATTGAGTCTGTGAAACCTAAATATTTAGTACATGAATTTCTGTATATTTCAATGGAAGATTGGTCTGAAAAAATTAACATACAGCAGCAAGCATTAGCAATGAAAGGAGATAGTAGATGAGACGAGTTGTATTATTTATTATTGTAGTTGGTATAGCAGTACTACTAGTTGGGTGTGGTCGTCAATCTACTTCTTTATCTGACAAGAACGTAGTTGGTTATGAAGTAATCGATGGTCAAGGTACAGTGATAAAATTAACTAAAAAACCTCAGAAAATTCTACCGTTATCAATTGGTACTGATGAAATGTTAGTAGGGATCGTGCCTTTAGAGAGAATTGCTGCTCTTACTTACTTAGCTGATGATGTTGGAATGTCTAATATCATAGAAGAGGCAAAAAAGGTGCCAAATAAAATCAAGGCCAATCCAGAAAGTATCATTGCTTTGCAACCGGATTTATTAATTGTAGCGGACTGGCAGTCACCAGAGCTAGTTGAGATAATTCGTGAGGCGGGCATACCGGTATATGTATATAAAACTCCCAGTCGTATTGAAGAGGTAAAAACGGTCATCATGCAATTGGCGCAGGTAGTAGGCGAAGAAGAAAATGGCAAAAAAATAGTAATGGAAATGGACAGAAAATTATTAGCTGTGGCAGAAAAACTAAAAGATATTCCTGATAATAAGCGTCTAACCGTCGTCCGTTTTAGTCTAATGGGTGGTAGTGATGGTATTGGTAGTTTATTTGATGATATTTGCCGCCACGCTCACGTTGTAAATGCAGCGGCAACCATTGGTTTAGGTAAGAATGATATCATGTCTAAGGAACAAATTGTGCAAGCAAATCCAGATGTTTTTATTATGCCTATGTGGGATTATAGCGCTAAAACAGATATAATGAAGTTTAAAGCGGATATTCAAGGCGATCCATCGTTTCAATCAGTATCAGCGATTCAACAGCAAAAATTATTTATGCTGCCGGACAAACATTTAGCCTCTTCCTCTCAGTATATAGTCGAGGCAGTCTATGATATCGCTAGTGTTGCTTATCCAGAATATATGAATAAGAAATAAAAGTATTGTGCTGATTGTCATAATACTGAATATACCGTATGTAAAGGTGAGAAAGGTTGGAAAATATGAATACAGGACGTCCTAATCATTCGGGTGTTCTATTTGTGATCATGAGTATATTACTACTACTTATTATATTGTTTTCGATATCATGGGGACAAATCAGTGTACCGTGGTGTGATGTGGTATCCATCATCGGATACAATTTGCATATACCAGGCTATGAGGAATTAAACCTATCGCCAGAGCAGCAAGCTGTTATTTGGCACATTCGTTTGCCACGCGTGCTAGTTGGAGTATTGGTTGGCGCAGCCCTTGGTGTATCGGGTGCTGTACTTCAGGGTATATTTGGCAATTCATTAGCTGATCCTGGAATTATTGGCGTCTCTAGTGGGGCAACCTTAGGTGCGGTGATTTGTATTGCCTTAGGGCTTAGTACTACGAGTATGTTTATCATGCCAATCTTTGCCTTGGTAGGTTCTTTAGTAGCGGTGCTACTGACTGCTTTTTTATCGATGGACAAGGGCAAAATATCAGTGATGGTTTTGTTATTGTCTGGTGTGGCGGTGAGTATGTTAATGGGAGCTTTGACTTCGGGTATATTGACAATGATGAATGAAAATCGTTTACGAGAATTTCTTTTTTGGATGGTAGGGGGATTAGACTATCGTCGCTGGGAGCATGTCTATTTAGCAGTTGGTCCAATACTAATCGGTATTATTTTATTATGTTTATTAGCAAGACATTTAAATGTCTTGGTGCTAGGAGACCAAGAAGCAAAGTCCGTAGGCGCTTCTGTGGCTACATTGCGGTTATTATTACTGCTTATTACTACGATAACGACAGCAACGGCTGTTTGTGTGAGTGGTACGATTGGCTTTGTTGGTCTGATCGTACCGCATATTATGCGCCTAATGGTTGGGCCAGAGCATCGCTTGTTGTTGCCTGCTAGTGCTTTAGCTGGCGGGTTATTTTTAGTAACTTGTGATACATTGGGGAGAATGATGATGCCACCTATGGAAATTCGTGTAGGTATTATGACGGCCTTAGTGGGAGCACCTTATTTTTTATATTTATTACATAAAGTGCAAAAAGCAGGTGGTAGAGTATGATGCCATCGGTATTAGCGGTTCATGATATGAGTATTACCATTGGCAGTAAAGAAATTCTGCATGATATTGATTTTCGTGTAGGTCCTGGCGAATTTGTTGGGATTATTGGCTCGAATGGGGTAGGTAAAAGTTCATTGCTACGCTGCCTTCGTGGATTTCTTTCACCAACGGGCGGGCATGTAGAGATTTTTGGAGAACGTATTGCTACTATGAAAGATAAAACATTAGCCCGAAAAGTAGCATATATGCAGCAGGAAGTAAATGTTACCTTTGGCTTTACGGGGCTAGAAGTGGTATTGGCTGGACGATATCCCTATTTAAAATGGTGGCAAAATGAGCGGCAAGAGGATCAAAAAATTGCTCGTAATTATATGCACTTTACCGGCGTAGAACATTTAGCTCATACACCTGTAAATTGTATGTCAGGCGGAGAGCGACAACGAGTGTTACTGGCAAAAGTGCTGGCGCAGGAAACACCACTGATTTTTTTGGACGAGCCGACAGCGAGCCTCGACCTCGTATATCAAGAAGAAATATTTCGGTATTGCCAGCTGATGTGTCAACAAGGAAAGACGATACTAATCGTAGCGCATGATTTGAAGTTGGCGGCAAAATTTTGTTCTCGCCTAATTTTATTGGCCGATGAAGGCGTGATTGCAGATGGACCTCCAGAAAACGTTATAACTGAGGAAAATCTACAGGCTGCCTATGGATTACATGCCGCTGTGTTTATGAATATGGTTACCGGAAATTTAGATATTCATACGTATGCTGGTACCACTCAGAGTAGTGAACCAAAAGGCACGGTTCACATTATTGGTGGTGGAGGAGCAGGGGGTAGCATCATGCGGTTATTATACGAGAACGGATACCGTTTGACGATAGGAGTACTGCAGCCTAGCGATACGGATGCACATATTGCAGAAGCCTTTGGTATTTCCTGCATTTTAAGCCAACCATTTTGTGGGATTGATGCCTCAGCAGTTCAAGAAAATCGTACTCAGGTGATCAAAGCCGATTGGGTAGTACTAGCTAATTTATGTTATGGCAAACAAAATATAGATAATTTGCAGGTGGCATTTGAAGCTAAGAGACTGATTATCATTGAGGAAACGACGATTGAAGAGCGAGATTATAGCGGTGGTCAAGCTACCGAGTTATATAAAGAACTATGCACTCGATCGAATGTAGAGGTTATGACGTATGCACAGTTTGTGCAGAGAATTGAGAAGAGTTGTTGCCGTATATGAGATAAGTAAATGACATTTATATTGTTAGTTTACTGGGAGTAACCTATTCCTGACGATTGTCTATGTAGTTGGTAGTTGTTATATAACGGAGATAAAAGGGGAGATTATGATGGAATTTTTATCACAATGTATGAGTTTATTTTATAAGGGCGGTCCAGTCATGTATGTGATTGTATTATGTTCTTTCGTTGTCGTATCGATTACCATAGAACGGTTTTTATATTATCGTGAGGTATCAATTGATACGCAAGCCTTTATTAAAAAGTTACAATCGTTACTAGAAGGGCAACGCGGAGCTGAGGCATTGCAATTATGTGAACAAACTCCAGGTATGATTGGAGAATTGGCTGCCAAAGGTTTACAATCTCATATGCGGGGGAGTAATGCTGAAGTTGCGATGGAAGGCGCTGGTAGTTTATTTGCGGCGCGTCTACGAGAGTATTTAAATTATCTAAGTGCGATTGTAACGTTATCGCCGTTACTTGGACTACTAGGGACGGTTGTTGGAATGATTAATTCCTTTAGTGTACTAAATGTCAAAGCTGGCCAACCGATGGCAATTACTGGTGGTGTGGGCGAAGCGTTAATTGCTACTGCTACAGGACTTAGTGTAGCGATTATGGCATTTGTTGTTCATACTTATTTTGCTCATCGTATCGATCAAATGATTACCGATATGGAGCAAGTCACTACAATGGTATTGACTCATTTTCCTGCCAAGAAGTTGACGCGGAGGGACAATCATGAAATTGCGTAGTTTACGGGTTGAAAATCAGCCGCAATTGATGATTATTCCCATGATTGATATTATTTTCTTTTTATTGATTTTTTTTATGATGAGTACGTTGTATATGGTGGAACAACATACCATTCCGATTAATTTGCCACAAGCGACTGCTGCTCAACAAGAAATGTCACGTAATATCAACATTACCGTGGCGCAAGATGGCAGAATCTTATTTGAACAAGAAGAAATTCCGTTATCCTTACTACAAAAACGAATTGGTATTGAGCTGGCGAAACAACCTGATAACGTTTTTGTTTTGCATGCAGACAAGCAAGCAGAATATGGAAAAGTGGTGGCCGTACTCGATGAATTGAAATTATCAGGTGCTCGTCGGGTAGCTGTGGCGACAGATGTAAAGGGGAGGTAGTGCCTATGATGTACCAGTTACGCTGGCGTAGGGCAGTCCTGATTTCTTTACTATTTCATGTTCTTTTTTTGGGTAGTATAGGGTGGATGACAGCTAAATTTTTCCTGCCAACGGATGTCGAACAAGCTCTTGAGATTGAATTAGTGACAGAATTGCAACATGAACAAGATTTCCCATCTGACCCTTCTGTGGCACCGGCGAATAGGCAACAGGTAAAAACTATGATGCAACAAGGAAGTCAATCTACCACGAATCCATCGGTAGCTAGTTCAAAAGCTGTTATTGTAGCAGATAGTATGTCGATGATAGCAACGGAGATGCCAACGGCATCATCAGGTGGGAATGAAGAAGGTAATACATCTTCTTCCAATATGTCCAATGGAAATAGTGGCAGTGGTACTGAGGGTGGTAGTGCTAATAACAGCAAAACTCGTAAAAGTAGCGGTGTGAGCCGACCGAGTATTTTAAGCAAAGTGGATCCCAGCTATCCCGAATCAGCAAGGCAAGGTGCTGTAGAGGGAACCGTGATTGTCAAAATACAAATTTTGAAAAATGGTAGACCTGGCAATATTTCTATTTATCGTACTTCAGGCTATGGGGAACTAGACAATGCGGCGATAGCTGCCGTTCAGCAATGGAGGTTTGTGCCAGCTAAAGATAGAGATAGTGGCGAGGCGCTTTTATCTGAGGTGAGCATTCCAGTCGCTTTTCGTTTGCAATAGGTTATGATAAACAGATAGAATTATTAAAGATTTTGAGAGGGTGATCGTATGTCAGAAAAAGGTTTAATCATCGTTCATACAGGCAATGGAAAGGGAAAAACAACAGCCGCCTTAGGTATGGGGATGAGAGCATGGGGACAGGGAATGAGGGTACTTGTTGTACAATTTATAAAGGGCAATTGGAAATATGGCGAATTACAAGCAGCTGAGAGAATGGGATCTGATTTTGTGATCCGCCAGATGGGTGAAGGTTTTGTGAAAGGTTGTAAGGAAGAGGAAGTTCCCGATCACAAAAGTGCAGCTGCTGAAGCATTGCAAGCCGCGAAACTTGAAATGGCATCAGGAAATTGGGATATGATCATCTTAGATGAAATCAATTATGCAATTAAATTTGACCTTGTATCAGTGGATGTAGTGCTGGAAATACTAAAAGTAAAACCTCCTTCTTTGCATCTAATCCTCACAGGACGTGATGCTCATGCTGATATTATCGAAATTGCTGATTTGGTGACAGAGATGAAAGAAATCAAACATCCGTATAAAAAAGGAATTAAGGCGCAAAAAGGGATCGAATTTTAATTACTATATAGGAGCTACAGTATGACAAAGGATCAGTTGATAGGTAAAGTAGCCATGATCACGGGTGGTACTTCAGGCATTGGCTTAAGCACTGCCATCATATTATTACAAGCAGGTGCGAGTGTAGCTTTAATTGGTAGGCAACTAGAAAAAGGGCAGCTTGCATTAGAGCAACTCGCGATGTATGACTCTAAGGTGTGTTTTATTCAAGGCGATATTAGTAAGGTAAAGCAATGCGCGCATGTAGTGGAGCAGACGATCGCTAGATTTGGGAGACTGGATATTGTGATTAATTCTGCTGGAATCTATATGGAAAAAGCCATTGATAATGTGACGGAAGAAGAATTTGATCAGATGATGAATAGTAATATAAAAGGAACTTATTTTATTTGCAAATTTGCATTGCCATATTTACGCAAAGCGGGTAGTGGTGCGATTATTAATGTTTCGTCTGATGCAGGGATTAATGGTAATTGTTTATGTACAACGTATTGTGCGTCAAAAGGTGCGGTGACGACTTTTACCAAAGCATTGGCTCTTGAAACTATTCACTATGGGATTCGTGCGAATTGTGTATGCCCAGGGGATGTTGATACTCCAATGTTAGAACAGCAATTGGCGAGCATCGATAGACCAGAAGAATATTTACGCGATATGGCATCGTTGTATCCGATTGGGCGGATTGCAAAGCCACAAGAAATTGCTAATGTGATATGTTTTCTAGCATCGGATGCAGCGTCTTTTGTAAATGGTGCAGTTTGGACGGTAGATGGTGGTTTGACGGCCTGTTAATATTTTCATTGATCGATTTGAAGTTGAAATATACTTGACAGGGCAAAAGCTTTGTTATAAAGTTATAAAAGACTACGTTACGAAAATTACATATTGAAGATATAGGTGCCCGTTAGGGGCTTAATAGGGAAGTCCGGTTGAAATCCGGCACGGTCCCGCCACTGTAATGAGGAGCGAATCCATATACATACCACTGAGAGCTACTCTTGGGAAGGTTTGGATCAGCTATGAGTCAAAGTCAGGAGAACTGCCTATATAGCAATCACCGTTATTACCTGCGAGAGATGGGGAGGGGATTTATGCAGTTGTATTTAAAACACTAGGGTGTGTTGATATCTCTATAAGTAGAGTTTTATTATAATTGTATATATCTAAGCCTTCTGATTATATTTTCAGAAGGTTTTTGTGTTGTTATGGAATGGATGTAAACATTTTAAGGAGGCCATGTATGTTAGGAATTTTTTACGGTGTTGGTGTTGGACCAGGAGATCCAGAGTTGCTTACATTAAAAGCAGTCAAGGTGATAAAAGAAGCGGATGTCATTATCGCTCCTAAAACGGAGAAAAAAGAAGATAGTACCGCGTTATCGATTGCTCGTCCGTATCTAAAAAAAGATGTTGAAATATTACATTTGGTTTTCCCGATGGTAAATCATACTACTACGTTAACCGATGCATGGGAAAATAACAAAAATAGTATTCTCAAAGAGCTAGAAGCTGGGAAAAAAGTAGTGTTTTTAACATTGGGTGATCCGATGTTTTATAGTACTTATATGTATGTGTATCGGTTATTAAAAGACTCTCCTCATAGCATTGAAACGGTGCCTGGTGTACCAGCATTTTGTGCACTTGGTAGTCAACTTGGACAACCATTAGCAGAGGGGACTGATGTACTAAGCATTATTCCTGCTACGATGCAGGATGAAGAAATGGATAAAATCTTATCTGTCGCTGATAATGTTGTATTAATGAAAGTATATAAGAATTTTGCTCAGGTGGCAGAAAAATTAAAACAGCATGGTTTTGATAATGCGGTTATGATTAGCAAATGTGGTCTGCCTGATGAAAAGGTGAGCTATAAGTTAGATGAAGTGGATGCAGAAAAAGTGAATTATCTATCAACCATTTTGGCAAAAAAACGTAAACTTGGTTAATAATTATTAAAAAATTAATTGTTGTATATGATGCATTAAAGAATGTAGATGCTTATTGTGAGTTTTCTAGAAATGGGATATAGGACATCTGACGATTGCCATCTAAATAATTTATATGCATTCAATACCTGATTTTTTGCCGGATATTTTGTATCCGGCTTTTTCTAAATCTAAGTATATAAGTGTTTTATCGTTATGGGGGAGAATGATTATGAAGCGTACGTTTTTCTATGTGACATGTATATTGATCATGAGTTTGATGTTTGCTGGGTGTGCATCTAAATCAAATAGCAAAGAAGCTTCTCAGCCAAGTCAGCAATATTTGCAGATTACGGATGATGCTGGCAAAATGGTGGTACTGGCTAAAAAACCGGAACGCATTGTGGTATTATCTACATCCTTATTAGATGTTTTATATGGCGTTGGTGGACAGGCGATTGGCAAACCAAGTTCCAAAACACCTGCGATGTTTCCTGCGTCTAAAAATGCAACAGACATTGGATTTGTGTATAATGTAAATATGGAACAAGTAGTAGCCTTGCAGCCTGATTTAGTAATCGGTTTTCAGGGAATTCACGAAAAAATGATCCCCATATTAGAAAGCAGTCATATACCAGTGATCATGCTGAAGATGAAAACGTACGATGATGTGTTGGCAAAAATGAAGTTATTTGGTGATATTGCAGGTACACCAGAGAAAGCACAAAGCGTGATCGATCACATGCAATCTGAAATTCATAAGGTGACCGCCAAGTTGCCTATGCAAAATAAAAAAGTCGTCATTCTCCATGCTACTGCTAAGAATGTAACGGTTGAACTCGATAAAAGTATTGCTGGCGGTATTGCCAATATGCTAGCCTTGCAAAATATCGCTGTTGGTAGTAAGCCAATTGATGGTGATTCTGATATCGCTCCCTATAGCTTAGAAAAACTAGTCGAAGGGGATGCCGATGTCATTTTGGTTGTCACAATGGGAAATATCGAAGATATAAAGAAAAGAATGACAGCTGATATTTCCAGTAATCCAGCATGGGCGGGACTACGAGCGGTAAAAGAGGGAAAGATATTCTTTTTACCATCGGAACTTTTTCAATTAAATCCTGGTATTCGCTTTCCTGAAGCGGTTGCCTATATGGCAAACGTAGTATACCCAGAGGTATATAGCAATGCTCAATAGACATGTTTGGCGGGTTTTGATCATAGTCATTTTTTCACTACTAGCAGTTGGGGGTATTTTTCTTAGCTTGGCTAAAGGAGCCATGGCGATTAGTTTACAAGATATTGCTGGGGTTCTATTTTCTGATCATGCGGGAACGAGTCAACAGGTCATCTGGAATATTCGTTTACCAAGAACCTTAGTTGGGGCTTTAGTAGGAATTAATTTATCGTTAGCAGGAGCCATCTTACAAGGCGTTATGAAAAATCCATTGGCAGATCCTCATATTATTGGTATTTCTTCAGGAGCGGGTTTAGCAGGGGTCACGATCATGGTGCTATTTCCTGATAAAGAATACTTAGTGACGCCGATCGCTTTTCTCGGTGCGATGATGTCAGCGGTATTTATTTATATACTAGCCTGGAAAGGTGGTATTCGGCCCATACGCATTATCTTAGCTGGGGTGGCAGTATCCGCTTTTTTAAATTCAGGGATTTCTGCATTGATGGTATTTTATAGTGATCGGGTTCATGGAGCGCTGATGTGGATGGTGGGCGGGCTATCGGCTCGCAGCTGGCCACATCTAGATATTATTTTGCCTTATACAGTAGTAGGTGGAATACTTGCGATAGCAGGTGCAAGGCGGCTTAACATCTTAAATTTGGGCGATGAAATTGCCAGGGGGCTTGGGGTAAATGTAGAGGTTTCGCGAATTGCTATGACAGCAGTCGCAGCGTTACTCGCAGCAAGCGCGGTTAGCGTTGTTGGTTTACTAGGTTTTGTGGGGCTGATTGTTCCTCATGCGGCTCGGCTACTCGTAGGCTCTGATTATCGCTATTTATTACCTGCTTCTGCGATTTTAGGGGTAGCAGTTGTTACGTTAAGTGATACATTGGCGAGAGTGGCTTTTTCTCCTCTAGAAATCCCGGTAGGCATTATTATGGCCTTTATGGGAGCGCCTTTTTTTCTATACCTCTTGCGGAGGGATGCATAATGCCAATGATGAAAACGGAGAATATATCAGTCCATTTCGCTGGAAATACGGTACTAGACAATCTGACACTGGCAGTAGAAAAAGGACAGATGATTTCCATTTTAGGTCCGAATGGTTCAGGAAAAAGTACCTTACTAAAGACGTTATCGCGTAATGTAAAACCAGATCAAGGAACAATCTATCTCGATGATCAGAATGTAGCGACGCTTAGCGCCAAAGTAATTGCAAAAAAAATGGCAGTTTTGCCTCAGTCACCTCAGGCACCTTCTGATGTAACAGTGAGGGATTTGGTGGAATATGGGCGCTATCCTCATCAAAGCTGGTGGCAGGGGAAATCAGAAGAGGATCATCATTGGATCGATTGGGCTTTAGAGCAAACAGGTCTTATGAGGATGAAGGATCGGATTGTCAGTACTCTTTCGGGTGGTGAGAGGCAACGGGTATGGATTGCTATGGCACTCGCGCAGCAACCAGAAATTTTGCTTTTAGATGAACCTACGACCTACCTCGATATTTGTCATCAACTTGAGATTATGGAGTTATTAGCGGAATTTAATCGGAAGCATCATATGACCGTTGCGATGGTGCTTCATGACATCAACCAAGCTGCTAGATATTCCGATTGTATTGTGATGCTCTACCAAAGCAAAATTTTTGCTGTCGGCAAGCCGAAAGATGTGATTACATCGGATAATTTACGAGAGGTATTTGGGGTGGAGAGTATGATTACAACTGATGATACAGGAAGGCCGGTTGTAGTCATTACAGGGTTAACTAAGAGAAGAGGTTATTAAAGATGATTCATGTAGAAAATTTTAGCAAAAAATTTGATCAGCGCATTGCGGTTGATAACTTATCACTACATATTGGTAAAGGCGAAATTTTTGGGCTACTTGGTCCGAATGGCGCAGGAAAAACAACGACGATTCGAGTGCTGACGATGCTCACTCAGCCAACGGCAGGTACCATTACCATTGATGGTTGTGAAATCGGTCATAACCGTCAATGTATTAAAGCGGTAATTGGTGTAGTGCCGCAGCATTTTAATCTCGATATTGAACTGACAGCTTGGGAAAATCTTGAGCTTCATGGACGTCTTCATCACATGCCAAGTGAGATTCGCAAAAAGCGGATTGCAGATCTCTTAGAATATGTAGAGCTTAGTGATCGGGCAAATGATATGGTGCAAAAATTTTCTGGCGGCATGAAACGTCGCTTGATGATTGCAAGGGCCCTTCTTCATCAGCCTAAGGTATTATTTCTTGATGAACCAACAGTAGGTCTAGACCCGCAGGTGCGTCGGCGGCTTTGGGAGCTTATTCGGCGTTTAAAAAGTGAGGGACTTACGGTACTACTGACCACTCATTATATTGAGGAAGCAGAAAGCTTATGTCAACGGGTCGCGATACTCGAACAGGGGAAGCTGATTGCCTTAGATACTCCGGCAACACTATGTGAGCGATTAGGGGCTTATGCTGTAGAGTGGGATGAGGACGATGGACTGAAAACAAAGTTTTTCGCTGATCGGATGGTAGCCTCGGAGTTTGCTAGTACATTAACGACAACTACGACTTTACGCCGAACCAATTTGGAAGATGCCTTTGTTGAATTGACTGGGCGAAAGGTGGTAGGGTAATGTTATATGATATTTGGACTGTTTTTTGGCGAGAATGGTTGGTACTACAAAGACGGATTGGTCGATTTATTTTATCTCGTATGGTGTCGCCGATCTTATACCTTGTTGCGTTTGGTTGGGGGTTAGGGCGTAGTATTCAGGTCAGCCAGGGGAGTTATTTGGATTTTATTGTACCTGGAATTATTGCGTTAAACTCGATGAATATTAGCTTTAATTCTGTCGGCAGCCCTCTTAATATGAGCCGTTTATATCATAAAACTCTGGAAGAATATTTAATTGCCCCCATTGGTTCTTTGGCTTTTGTCATTGGAAAAGTGTTAGCGGGAGCACTGCGAGGCTTAATTTCATCGGTTCTGATTATTGCACTCGCCTATGCTTTTGGTGCAAACCTATTGATTAATGGTTGGTTTTTACTGGCTTTAGTGCTGAATTGTTTGGTTTTTGCTTCGATGGCATTAGTGGCGGCTATGACCATGAGTTCTCATGAAGATATGGCGAATTTTAATACCTATATGTTATTGCCGATGTCTTTTTTATGTGCTACTTTTTTTGTGCCAGATCATTTACCGGTAGCTCTGAAATGGATCATTCAGCTATTACCTCTCACACATGCTAGTTATGCACTGCGGGCGATTGCTACGAATGGGGCAGTACCAATACTTTCTTTTCTGATGATGTCAATTTATATTTTATTATTCATCGGCGTTGGGGTATGGTTAATGGAAAAGGTACGTGAATAAGCAGATGATGCTTGTTTGCGTATTTTTTTGCTTATATCAGTATGATAGTGAGAATAGAAAATTTTGTTACATTATATCTGATACTGGAAGGAGTTTGACGATTAATACAGAAATAAGTAATAATCTTAAATGTTATATTCTAATAAGAAATGTCAGAGGCAAAGGTAAAAAAGGAGGGACAATCGATGGCAGGTAAGATAAAGATGATGTGTAATCAAATCATCACAAAAAGAGCTGGAGGTAATCCGGTAATTGAGAAACTTACCAAAACGAAATTAGTGCTTAAAGGTGTGAATCCAGATCAGTTTACCGCTAGTTCACCAGATGACCAGTTGATCATAACCAAGCTTACGCAAATAGCCAAAGAGTTAGGTGTTACTTTATAATTTTGTATTAGTTAGGAGGATAAGAATATGTCTGTAGTAACTGTTTTTACTGAGAATAAAGTTATTGAAACGGCTGTGAAAGAAATTCAATCTAAGCTGGCTATAACTCAACCCAAAGTTGTACTATATTTTGCCTCATCATGTTATAATCCAAAAGAAATCGCATCTGTGATGGATCATGCATTCCCTAGTGCTACGGTATTTGGTTGTACCACTTCTGGTGAAATCATTAGTGGTAAAATGTTGAAAAACTCAATTGTGGCAATGGGCTTTAGTGACGATGTAATTACTGATGTGAATATTCAAATTCTTCACAATATTAGCGCGGAAGATCATGTCGAGAAGGCATTTAAAGGTTTTGAGGATTACTATCATACTCCTGCATTAGAGCTAGATCCAGAAAAATATGTAGGCATTGTTATTTGCGATGGGTTAACGAAGGCGGAAGAAAAAATTATTGACTCTATCGGTAATCGTACCAATGTTACGTTTATTGGAGGCTCCGCTGGTGATGATCTCAAATTTGCTAATACATATGTTTTTGCAAATGGGCAAGCTTATTCTAATGCTGCGTTACTAGCACTTTTGCAACCAACTGGCAAATTTGATTTTATTAAAACGCAAAGTTTTGATAATACAAATAAGAAATTGGTGGCGACAAAAGTAGACGAAGCCAATCGTATTGTCCTTGAATTTGATCATAAACCAGCAGTTGAGGCTTATGCTGCAGCAATTGGATATTCAATAGCTGAGGTAGATAAAGGTTTTATCAATCATCCTCTTGGTTTAATGATTGATGATGAACCTTATGTTCGTAGTCCGCAGCAGGTGAAAGAGGGAGCCATTATCTTCTATTGTAATGTGAAAGAAGGTATGGAAATGTCTGTACTGAAATCGACTGATATTATTGCAAATACTACTGCTGTTATTCAACAAAAACAAGCGGAAGTTGGAACAATTAAGGCCATTATCAACTTTAATTGTATTTTGCGTACTCTTCAACTGGAAAGCCAAGGTAATTCCGAGCAGTATGGAGCAATCTTTACAGAAATACCGACGGTTGGTTTTAGTACTTATGGCGAAGCTTATATAGGACATATCAATCAAACAGCAACAATGCTGATATTTTCCTAATTATTAGCTATAAGCCTATAGACTATCATTGAAGAGGTGAGTATATGATAATCGCTAGCTACTTAGTAGTAGGTATCATAATTGGTGTTATTTTGTCATACTTAGTATGGAGATTTTTAGGTAAGCCAGTGATGCATCCTCAAGAAAAAACATCTCAGACTGCTACCGATTTATCGACAACGAATCAATGGATAGACACTTGTAGCTTGATTATTCAGCAACGCCTTCAACGACTGATTACTACTTCTGAGCATATTGTCGATTCGAGTGAACAAGTAGCAACTAATTTGGTGACCATCACGAATTCGACCAAACAACTAGCTGTGGATTCAGAGGATGGTACACAACAATTATTTGAGGCGGTCGAAAATATGGGTGAGTTGACTTCACTCATTAAATCGACTGAAAATCAAGCTCTATCAGGTGCTGCGAATGCGGATAAGATGTTGATCGTTACGGAAAATGGTTTGGTGGCTATGAAGCAAGCTGTTGGCCGAATGCAAAATATCCAAAATAAGACTGCACATGTAGAACAACTTTTAGAGACCTTGAATACATACTCGAATGAAATTGGGACAGTTAGCGATGCGATTACTACCATTGCTCAACAAACCAACCTTCTTGCTCTAAATGCCGCTATTGAAGCAGCGCGGGCAGGCGATGCTGGACGAGGATTTGCCGTAGTTGCTGATGAGGTGCGCAAGTTAGCTGAGCAATCGAATGAACGTGCCAAAAAAGTAACATCATTAGTTCAACAGGTGCTTAGTCAAACTGCATCGGTCATCGAGGCTTCGAATCAAAGTCGCCGGGAAGCTGAAAGTGGCATGCAAGAAGTTACTGCGTCGGGGCAAGCTCTTGACCATATTTACACCAATGTGCAGGATAGTGTAGGGAGTTCGCGTGACATTGTTAAAATGACAACGGAACAAACTGCTATATCTGATAGGATGGTTGTGATTATTGATCATATTGTCGATGTGATTGGACATGGAGCAGTTACATCACAGGAAGTATTAGCCGCTACTGATGAGACGACTTCTGCTATTATGACGATCGCTGACAGCGTTAATGAAGTGATGCAAGTGATGGCAGAACTTGAAAAAAGTGATACTACAGAAGATAAGAAAGAATAGTCGTTTTTGTATGTAGTAGAGTAGAAGGGGAGTCCGTTACCGCGGATTTCCCTTCTTTTTACTGGTATCAGTATAACAATAGGGCTATCAGGGAACCATACAATTCCACAGAGGCAGATCATAACTAGACGAGTGTGTTATCCTATGATATGATTTATTAATAATAATATTCTTAATAAGGAGCCTGAAAGATGAAAAGACAATGGTCCATTCTTGTATGTATCAGTATTACATTACTTTCGTTATTATTCACGGGATGTAGTAGTACTAGCGGTAAAGTAAGCGAGCAGTCTAGCAATTCTAAAATAAAAGTGGTTGCAACTGTTTACCCTGTATATGAATTTGTTAAACAAGTAGGTGGTGACAAGGTTGATGTTGTGATGCTCATTTCTCCTGGGGCTGAGCCTCATGATTGGGAACCTACAGCCAAAGATATTAGCCGCATTAAAGGTGCAAAAGTATTTGCCTATCATGGGTCAGGTTTTGAACCTATCGAAAAATTGCTAACGAAAGATGTATTAGGAACTACTTTGCCAGTTGAAGTTAGTAAAGGTATACCGAAATTACCTAGTCACCATGAATCTGAGAGTCATAAAGATGATAAACATGGTCATGAGGGTGACTCACATATGTGGCTAGACCCTTTAGCAGCTCAGCAAGAAGTAAATAATATTGCGCAGGCATTGGCAATTGCTGATGAACAAAATGCAGCATACTACAAAGAAAATGCTGAAAAATACAATAAACAATTGGCAGAGCTAGACCAAGAATATAAAAAAGCATTAGCTACGGTTAGCCGTAAAGATCTGATTACGAGTCATGAAGCATTTGGATATTTAGCTGCCCGTTATGGATTACATCAGGTTGGTATTATGGGACTTTCCCCTGATGCGGAACCTACTCCTGATAAAATGGCTGAAATTACAAAGTTTTGCCGAGCAAATAAGGTTACACATATCTTCTTTGAAACTCTTGCTAGTCCCAAGTTAGCTCAGACGATTGCAAAAGAAACAGGTGCAGAGTTATTAGTACTCAACCCGATTGAAAATTTGACCGAAGAAGAAATGAAACAAGGAAAAAACTACCTGTCAATTATGCGTGAGAATCTAGTCAATCTAGGAAAAGCATTAAAGTGAAAAATAGCTGTTTGAATTGGTATGATTCAAACAGCTATTTTTT
>CAXYVG010000071.1:0-19577 GCA_964292325.1 uncultured bacterium
CAGGTGGCATCCTTACCTTATGATGTAATGAATTCTGATGAAGCTAGACAAATTACTAGTAAGAATGTGCATAGCTTTTTACGAGTCACAAAGGCTGAAGTGGATCTTGATCCTGACATTAACATATATAGCGATGCTGTGTATCAAAAAGCAGGTGAAAACCTCAGAGAATTTATTGCGAATAAAACATTGGTACAGGATCAACAGCCATGTTTTTATGTTTATAAGCAGCAAATGGGTACGCATATTCAGGTGGGACTTGTGGCTACAGCCTCGATAGAAGAATATCAAAATAATACGATTAAAGAACATGAACTAACGAGAACTGACAAAGAACAAGATCGTATCAAAAATATCTTGGCGACTGAAGCACAAACCGGTCCGATATTTCTGACCTATAAGGCGGATGATACCGTAAATGCACTGATGGCTCAGTGTATGGGCAAGCAACCTGTATATGATTTTACAACGGAAGATGAGATTCATCATACGTTATATATCGTTAATGAAACGACTAAAATTAAAGCGATTGAACAAGCCTTCGCTCGTGTTGAAACATTATATATTGCAGATGGACATCACCGGCTCGCCGCGGCTGGACGTATTTATGATACTAAAAAAGCAAATCCCGGACATACTGGTGAGGAAGCGTATACTCGATTCTTAACGGTTATTGTGCCGCATACTATGACAAAAATTCTTGACTATAACCGGGTAGTGCAAGATCTAAATGGCTTATCGGAAGCAGATTTTTTAGCTAAAGTTCAAGAAAAATTTACGGTTGAGCCATGCACACGTCTTTCTTGTAAGGCGGAATATCCTCATTATTTTGGGATGTATCTCAATAAAGCGTGGTATAAAATAGTTGCGAAACCAGGGACATATGATCAAAATAGTCCAACTGGCAGATTAGATGTGACGATATTACAAGAAAATCTATTAAACCCGATTTTAGGGATTGTAAATGTTCGCACTGATAAACGCATCAATTTTGTTGGTGGTGTCCGTGGAATCAAGGAATTAGAACGAGTGGTTGATAATGGTGAATATGCGGTAGCCTTTTCGATGTTCCCAACATCCACGAAAGAACTAATGAGCATTGCTGATATTGGTGAAGCGATGCCGCCTAAATCGACATGGTTTGAACCAAAACTTCGAGATGGTATAGTAGTACATTTAATAAGTGAGGGGAATTAATGTGAATAATCGTATTTATAATTTTAATGCTGGACCTGCAACATTGCCGCTAGAGGTATTGCAAGAAGTACAATCGGAATTACTAAATTATCAACAAACGGGTATGTCTATACTCGAAATTAGTCATAGATCGAAACCTTTTGAAGCCGTTAATGCAGAAGCAGAGGCTAATTTAAAGGAATTGTTAGGGATTGGCGACAACTATCGAGTCTTATTTTTACAGGGTGGTGCGAGTACTCAATTTGCAACCATTCCTATGAACTTCTTAGCTGAGGGGCGTACTGCAGACTATATCTTAACTGGTTCTTGGTCTGAAAAAGCGCTAAAAGAAGCAAAACTTTTTGGTAATACCCATGTGGCAGCAACTACTGCTGAGGAAAATTATAAACGTATTCCAAGTATGGATGAAATTAAGCTAAGTGACAACCCAGCATACGTGCATATTACTTCAAATAACACTATTTTTGGTACGCAGTGGCAAAAATTACCTAAATTTGATAACGTGCCTTTAATCGCAGATATGTCTTCAGACATCTTAAATAAACCTTTTAATGCTGAAAACTTTGCGATGATTTATGCTGGTGCCCAAAAGAATTTAGGACCATCAGGTGTTACCGTTGTCATTATTCGTAATGATTTATTGGAAAATAATCCTAAAACCCTTCCAGCGATGATGCGGTATGAAACACATGCTAAAAATAATTCGATGTATAATACTCCACCTGTGTTTTCCGTATATATGCTAAACTTAATACTACGTTGGGTAAAAGCTCAGGGTGGATTAGTAGCTATGGAGAAACGCAATGTAGAAAAGGCTGCCTTAGTGTACGATACAATTGATAAAAGCGCTGGCTTCTACCGTGGGCATGCTGCTGCAGATAGTCGCTCTTTGATGAATGTTACATTCCGTTTGCCAAGCGAAGAACTCGAAAAAGCATTTGCTAGCCAAGCTGAAAAAGCAGGTTTAGTTGGCTTGAAAGGTCACCGTTCAGTTGGCGGTCTAAGAGCTTCTATTTACAATGCAATGAGTGTGGCTGGTTGTCAGGCATTAAAAGACTTTATGTTAGACTTCCAACAAAAAAATGGATAAGTAGTGCGAAGCATTAAGAAGCGGGAGTACAGGATAGCCTGTCTCCCGCTTTCATTCTTTTATCCGATCCAGTTTAGTTTATTTATTTTGTATGCAGGATTATCTAGGAATTGGGCAAAATATAATAATTGCAATAAAAAAAGTAGATTATGATGCTTTGATGACTATAACCGTGAATGAGATTGCTCGATCTTGGAATCAGGTGGTAGCGTCATTGGTGTTGGCTCGATATGTACTGGAATACCGCCAATCGTTGGGGCAAGGGTATTGAGTACTGCTACGTAGATAAGACCGGCAAGACCGGAGAATACACCAGTTAATAAGGATATCCATATACCAATCATGATGCCAAGAAGAGTATGATCGAGTAGACAGAAAAAGAGACTGATTACACTACCAACGCAGATACCGCTGACGAATAAAACTAAAAAGGTTGGCAAGTAAGCCACTGACATTATCGTATGATTATACATGAAATCACCTCAAGTCTAATTTGAAGGGAGAAATGGAAATGGCAAGTGAAGTGTTTGATATTGCAATTATTGGTGGAGGACCAGCAGGGTTATCGGCAGCTCTTACTGGACGCATCCGTAATAAGAGTGTTGTTATTTTTGAACATATGGATTTTAGTAAAAAACTACAAAAAGCTCATATCGTAGACAATTACTTAGGTATGCCTCAAATTACAGGGCAAGGGATGATGCAACAATTTTCTGCTCATTGCCTAGCTCATCAGCCAACATTGATCAAAGAAAAAGTGGTCAATATCTTCCCTGGTGATGATATATTTACGTTGGTGACGCCGAAAGATACCTATGAAGCAAAGGCTGTGATCATTACTACAGGTGTTGTACCAACAACTTTGTTTCATGGTGAAAAAACATTCTTAGGGCGGGGCGTCAGTTATTGCGCTACTTGTGATGGTATGATGTATCGAGGCAAAGATGTAGCGGTCATTTCCTATACGGAAGAAGGGGAACATGAGGCTGACTATTTAAAGGAATTATGCCGTAAAGTCTATTATCTTCCTCAATATAAAGAGAAACCTGCCATAGGAGCTGAGATTGAACTGGTACATGATAAGCCACGGGAGATTACCGGTGATGTAGTAGTAGAAAATCTAGTGATGGCGAAAGAAAAATTAAATGTTCATGGTGTATTTATTATCAGGCAGTCTGATCCAGTAGAGAATGTATTGCCAGGCCTTGAATTAGATGGCGACGTAATAAAAGTGAACCGTGATATGTCAACGAATATTCCTGGCGTATTTGCAGCTGGCGATTGCACTGGGAAACCTTGGCAAATCGCGAAAGCTACAGGTGAGGGACTCGTTGCTGTACTCAGTGCTATTACTTATTTAGCAAATAAGGACAAATAGAGAAGCCGACAAGTAAACCCTAATGTAGCATAACCAAATATTGGAAAAATAATAGCGATTAGTGTAGAAAAGCCAATTTGGCTAACCAGAAGGCTAAGGAGTAGCAGTAACAGTAGACTTTTTTTCATGGACAAACCTGTACTTATGGTCAGTTTTGTCGCGCAGCCATATAGCGTTGCGAGTCCCGTCGTATACATAGCAGCTGTAAATATAAAAATATAGGAAATCTGATGGAAAGAATGCTGCGAACTTGCGATTGAGAGCATTGGAATTTGATGTTCTAGTGATTGAGGGTAATGAATCATCACGACGATTGTTACCAAACCTGCCAATAGCATTAGTAATAAGCTCCCTATTATGCTCCCTATTATACGAGCTGTGCGATTGGTGCATGCGCCAATCGGGACTAATACGGTAGCACTCATGACTAGGTTATAAGAAAGATAAAGTAAACTGGATAGTAGCCAATGGGGAGCAGGCAAGTTTGTGCTTTGGGGCGGGGCTTGCATCATTGATAAATCAACTTGATGGTATGCGAGAGAATAGATTCCGATGGCGAGAATTGTGATGGTTAATAAGGGTGTGATCACGATATTGACAGTGGTTATGCCTTTTAGTCCGTAAAGTGTTGTGAGCATAAGACTAACGCTCATGATAGCAATACCTATGCTATAGGGCAGATGAAAAGTATCATATGCGAGTGTTCCTGCGCCTGCGAGCATAATCGTTAACACGCAAAATAAAAATACGGTAATGATCATGTCTAGTAATAGACCGATACTTTTACCACAGACGTAGTATAATAATTGATGGTAACTAGTAGCGCCAATCTGATAACTGAGTTTTAATATTTGGTTACCTAGCCATGCGAATAAACACCCTGTTACGATTAGACCAACCAGACCCATGCTGCCATAGACAACGAAAAATTGGGTCAGCTCTTGACCGGAGGCAAAACCAGCGCCCATGACAGTACCTGCATAGGTAGCGGAGATTTTGATAATTTGAGGTATTGTAGCAGTAGCCATGGCATCGCTCCTTGGAATTAAAATCCTGACTACTTTCTTTTTATGTAGTGGGATAGTATAATATGAAGGATTTATCAAAAAAAAATTGAATTTTAGATATAAAAGAGAAAAGGGACATCATTACATTACTAGGGGGTCAAAAATATGCTTGACATTAGATTTGTTCGGGATAATACGGAGGCGGTTCAGCAGTCGCTGATCCATCGTGGCAATAATCTTAGCTTAGATGAATTCTTAATGCTGGAAAAAGAGCGTCGCACACTACTGAGTGAAGTAGAGGCACTTAAAAATAAGCGTAATACGGTATCACAGGAAATTAGTCAATTGAAACGGGCCAAAGAAAATGCGGATGATCTAGTGGCTGAAATGCGCCTAGTTGGTGATCGGATTTCAGAGATTGATGCGAATATTAAAGAGGTGGAAAGCAAGCTACAGGGTATTATTATGAATATACCCAATATGCTTCATCAGTCCGTGCCAATCGGTCTTGATGAGAATAGTAATGTTGAGGTATGTTCTTGGGGCACGCCGACAGAATTTGTATATCAACCATTAGCACATTGGGAGATTGGAGAAGCTCTTAATATCCTTGACTTTGAACGGGGTAGTAAGGTTACGGGAGCACGATTTACTTTTTACCGGGGACTTGGTGCACGACTAGAACGATCATTAATCAGCTTCATGCTTGATATACATACACGTGAACATGGGTATACCGAATTTTTCCCGCCTTTTATCGCCAATAAGGATAGTATGATGGGGACAGGGCAACTACCTAAATTTGCTGAAGATATGTTTAAACTTGAGGGACTGGATTACTATTTGATTCCAACGGCTGAAGTACCAATCACTAATTTTCATCGTGGTGATATTCTAGATAGCAAAGATTTACCATTATATTACACGGCATATAGTGCTTGCTTTCGGGCTGAGGCAGGATCTGCTGGTAGAGATACTCGTGGACTCATTCGCCAACATCAATTTAATAAGGTGGAAATGGTTAAATTCTCCTTACCAGAAGAATCCTATAATGAATTAGAGAAGTTGACGAAGAATGCAGAGCGCATACTGGAACTATTAGGATTACCTTATCGTCGGATGGCATTATGTAGTGGTGATGTAGGTTTCTCATCAGCCAAGACGTATGATCTAGAAGTGTGGCTACCTAGTTTCAATACATACCGCGAAATTTCATCATGCTCTAATTTTGAGGATTTCCAGGCGCGCCGTGCGGATATTAAATTCCGCAGAGAACCTAAGGCAAAACCTGAATTTGTACATACACTAAATGGGTCGGGTCTTGCCATTGGGCGAACCGTAGCTGCCATTTTAGAAAATTATCAACAACCGGACGGATCTGTGATTGTTCCTGAAGTATTGCGTCCTTATATGGGCGTTTCTGTGATAAGTAAATAACAAAGAGGCAGATGAAAAGTAATAACTTTTTACCTGCCTCTTATCTCAATTTAGATGTGGATTACGGACGCAATCGTCTTTGGCGAACGGAGAATATAGAATGTTTAGAATGCATCTTGATTTAGGAATACAACTGGCGCTTGAAGGGAATTTAGAAAATGCAGTGGTAGCTTTTTGTAAATCGATCGAGCTAAATCCCAACTATTCACCGGCCTATAATAATTTAGGACTGGTTTTAAGCAAGACGAAAAAACTATACGAAGCAGAGGCCTGTTTTCGCCGAGCTATTGAACTATCCCCTAATGATCCCCATGCATACAATAATTTGGGTTTAGTACTAATCGATCTGAATTTCTTGCAAAAAGCAGTGGAATGTTTTCAGCGGGCTATTGAATTATCTCCGGATCAACCCGAAATCTATAATAACTTAGGTACTGCTTGGGAAGAACAATCTTGCATAGTAGAGGCGAAAGAGGCGTACTGCCAGGCGATACAACTCAATCCTCATTATCCGGAAGCCTATTATAATATGGGTGGTCTAATGAGGAGAACCAAAGACATTGATGAGGCAGAAACCTATTTTTGTAGGGCTATTAAACTAAGGCCAGACTATTCGGAAGCCAAGCTTGCCCTTGCGTTACTTCATTTTTTACGGGGAAAGTTTGAGCAAGGCTGGGCAACATATGAAAAAGCAAGGCTAAGGAGATGCACGGACAAACAATTAAAAATTCCAAACTGGCTTGGCGAAGATCTAACGGGGCGTAGTATTTTACTGTACTGGGAGTATGGATTTGGCGATACCATTCAATTTGTCCGATATGTAAATAACGTAGCAAAGTCAGCATGTAACATTCGCATAAGTTTATGGGTGCAAGCGCCATTGGAACGTTTATTGCGCAGTGCTCACCCGAATGTGAACATTGTTGCTGGTGATTGTCCACCAGAGGGGCAATATGATTTTGCGTGCTCCTTGCTCAGCTTACCGGTTCGATTTAATACTTCTAGTGAAACCATTCCGAACTGCGTTCCCTATAAGATTGATCACTCGAAAGAGGATAAAAATTGGTGTGAAATCCTCGGAAAGATCGATCAGGGTAAACGGTATAGAGTAGGTGTTGTTTGGGCCGGGCATCCAAAGCATCTGGATGATCGGAAAAGGTCCATTTCTTTTGTTGTATTCCATAAACTATTTAGTATTTCAAATGTTAGTTGGGTTAGTCTTCAGGTTGGAGTGCGATCAGAAGACTTAACTACGACACCACATACGGTAATCAATTTTTCGGAACATCTGATTGATTTTATGGAAACTGCAAAATTGATCGAAGCGCTTGATGTAGTGATAACGGTTGATTCGGCTGTCGCTCATTTGGCTGCGACAATGGGGAAAACAACATGGGTACTTCTATCATTTGATGCGGATTGGCGTTGGCAACTGGCAAGAGAGGATAGTCCTTGGTATCCGTCAGTACGACTTTTTCGTCAGCGTAGGCTTGATGATTGGCAGGAAGTGATCGAAAGAGTAATGGTGGCTTTACAAGAACAAATTAATATATAGTTATATTTTTTATCAATGTTATCAACAGTATCCACTTAGGATTGTTGATAACATTTTTTTCGTTGTACAGTGATCAACCGTATCGAAAGGCAAATCGCGCCAAATGCTAAGCCCACAATAAGTCCGATCCAGTAACCAATGGCGCCAAGGGATGAATAGTTGGCTAGTAGGTAACCAACTGGCAGACCTACAATCCAGTAAGAAACAAGAGCTAAAATAAAGGTGACGGTCACATCTTTATAGCCACGCAATGAACCTTGTATCGGTGCAGCAATGGCATCAGATAACTGAAAGAAGATAGCGTATAATAAAAAAACCTGAGCAAGTTTTAGTACTTCTATATCTTCGGAGTACATTCTTGCTACTTGCTCGTTAAATAGAAATAGCCCAATGGCGCAGACTAATGCCATAGTGACTCCAATGCCAATTCCAATATAACTATAATGCCTTGCATCTTTAAAACGTTTTGCACCAACCTCAAAGCCGATAGCAATAGTTAGAGCCATGGAGATGCTTAGTGGCACCATATAGATAAGAGAGGCAAAATTGATAGCGATTTGGTATGCGGCAACGGTTATGGTATTAAATTGGCTCATTAATAGAGTAATAGCAGCAAAAATACTGGTTTCACAAAAAATAGAGGTACCAATGGGTATGCCGATTCTAAGTTGTTCTTTCCATGAGGTAAGAGAAAGTGGATACCATTGACTGATTATATGGTAACTGCTAAATGGTTTTTTGCATTGTATAATATATAAATTGATCAGTGTGATGCACCAATAGGTAATGGCGGAGGCATAACCTGCGCCCACACCACCTAGTCGAGGGAAACCACACTTACCGAAAATGAGTAGATAATTTAGTATGATATTAATTGGTAATGCCATTACCGTAATGAGCATTGTCACTCGGGTATAACCAAGTGTATCAATAAAACAACGAAAGATAGTAGATAGAAAAAGTGGTACCACTCCAAATGATATGGCAAATAAAAAATTTCGCGCAATTTCATATACAGCAGGGGTAAGGTTCATGCTGCTTAAAAGAGGAGTAATGATCATTATGCCACAGACAATCACGATAAACGACATGGCAAGTGATAGATAGACACCTTGGATGACTGCGAATGATATCTTGTCATCGCGTTTAGCACCAAGCATTTGTGCAACAATTGGGACTAAGGCAAATAAAATTCCATTTAGTCCTGTAAATACGGGCATCCATATGCTAGTGCCTATGGCAACACCGACTAAATCATTTGAACTCGCATGTCCTGACATCATGGTATCAAAAAAACTCATACCAAATAGAGAACATTGTGTTATAAAAAGTGGAAATAAAAGAATCAATAATTGACGTATTTTTGCCTGTAAGGAATAGGTTTGCTCCATATATATCACCTGTGCTTCCCAAAAGATTGCTTTATTAGAACGTATGTTGAATTATAACACGTATTGGCAGATTAAAGAAAGAAGACAAGGGACGGTGGCTCAGGAGGGACATAGGGGCAAAAAACCTGTCCCTGTGTCCCCGGAAAAGGAGCATAAGTTAACAGAGGGACTTGACGGATGGTGAACTGCAAGTTATGGTTAGTATATAAGAATGAAAAGATGTAGAATATTGATGAATGGAGGGCTTTGCTTTGAACGTGAGACAGAAATTTTTTGTTTTAGCGGGTATTGTGGGACTTATTATGGTCATCGTGTCTTGTTTGGGTTATTACAATGCTGAGAAGAGCTTGGAGAACAGTATTCGCCAGGAAATGAATGCGGGGTTGGAAAGCCAGACGAATCAGGTTGAAGGTTGGATTAACGGAAAAGAGAAGATTGTTAGATCAGCGGCAAATCTGATGCATATAATGGAGGATGGAACCAATTCACCAGATAACGTACGGAAAATTTTGGGATTTATTGGTGATGACAAAGAAATTTTGGAAATTATGGTGGGCAATGAAGAAGGCTTATCGGTTGCCTATCGTGCAGGAAATATGCAGGGTAAGCTCGATGCACGTCAGCGTCCGTGGTATCAGACGGCAAAAAGCACTAACAATATTTTTTTTACCGATGTGTACAAAGATGCAATTACGGGAAAACCTGTGGTATCGATTGCAGTTCCCTATAATGACGCTTCAGGGAAATTTCGAGGTGCTGTTGTGCAAGGGCTCACGCTGGAAAGTTTAGCGACGAAAGCTCAGGAGTTGAAATATCATGGAGTAGGTGACGGCATGATCATTGATCATCACGGCACAATTCTAGCTTCTTCTGATGCAGCGCAAGTTAAGACGTCACTTGAACAAGATGAGGCGTTGAAGAGTAAGGCTGCAGATATTTTAAAACAGCCTGAGGGATATTTCTTGATAAAAAAGGGCGGGGAATCAAGGATTTTTGCCTATAAAACCGTGCCAAGCACAAAGTGGATCATCGGCATTTCCGTACCAGAAAGCGTGATTTTTTCGCAGCTACAGTCGTTAAAGCTCATTTATGGCGTGTTGACCTTGCTGGGCATAGCTTTGGTAGTTCTTTCTTGCCTGCGATTTTCGACGATGCTTACTCGTTCGCTGATTCGCTTGAAGGCGCATGCTGAAGAACTGTCCAACGGCAATTTATGCATGGAAGATTTGCTGGTAGAATCGCGTGATGAAATTGGACATCTCACGCAAGCGTTCAATTCCATGAAACAAAATTTGCGGCAACTCATTGCACGGATGAAGACAACTGCAGAAGAGGTGGCGGCATCTTCTGAGGAACTTACTGCTAATGCCGAACAATCGGCCCAAGCTGCCGATCAAGTGGCTATCTCCATTTCCAGTACGGCCCAAGGGGTTGATCGGCAGGTCAACGCCTTGGAAGGGGCTGTAGGATTGGTGGAGAGAATCGTGGATGGAGCTAAGGGGGAAACTGAAAAAACACGGAATGCTGTGGCTATAGTTAGTAGAGCTGTAGGTGCGGTTGGTGAAGGTAATAAAGCGGTGGATACTGCTATTAGTCAAATGACTAGTATCCGGCAAACAGTAGATAATTCAGCCAAGGTAGTTGCCGAACTGGGTGAACGCTCTAAAGAGATCGGGCAGATTGTCGAAACAATTTCCGGTATTGCCAGTCAGACGAATCTTCTAGCGCTAAACGCCGCCATTGAAGCGGCAAGGGCCGGTGAACAGGGCAGAGGCTTTGCTGTAGTCGCAGAGGAAGTACGTAAGTTGGCTGAGCAGTCACAGGAAGCGGCGAAACAGATTGCGATACTTATCAGAGATATTCAGGGCAAGACCGATGAGGCGGTAGTGGCTATGGACGGTGGTACCAAAGAAGTAAGACAAGGAACAGAGATTGTTGATAGCGCAGGTAGGGCTTTTAAGGATATTGATGGACATATTAAAGATGTTGCCAGTATTGCACAAGGAATGGCTAATGGTTTGACAAAACTAGCTGAAAATAGTCAAGAGGTATTAGAAGGGATGCGGGAAACGAACAGCATCAGTCAGGAAATTTCCAGCCAAGCGCAGAATATTTCAGCCGCTACGGAGGAACAATCGGCATCAATGGAGGAGATTGCGTCTTCCAGTCAGCATCTAGCTAATGTAGCGGAACAACTGCAGTTGGTAGTGTCTAAGTTTAAAATTTAGTCAGAGTTTTAAGGAAAGATGGGGTATACTTCTTACCTTCTAATAGATGATAAAATAATTAAGTGTTTCGAAGGGGAGGGTCAGGGGCACACCTCGTTACTAGTATCTAGACCCAGAGTTAATAAAAACTTATAAAGTCGCTAATTACCTGAATTGAAAGGTATTTAGTGACTTTTTTGTTGTGCTTGTTTCAAACATATCTTTTGGGTATAATGATAGTATTGTATCCTATTCATAAGCAAACCATTATAAAAATGCCGATCAGTTCGCTTTGAATGTTAAAAGGCGGTAAGGAGAGTGCTTTTATGCCACTACCTAACGAACAGAGAGAATACACTTATGCAGATTATTTAACTTGGCCCGAGGATGAACGTTATGAGATTATAGATGGCGTAGTATACGCCCAAGCTACTCCTTCGCCCGTACATCAAACGATATCAGGAAATTTATATTTCCAATTGCATAACTACTTTCAAGGGAAACAATGTAGAGTATTTGCAGCTCCCTTCACGGTGAGATTACCCCTGGAGAATGGCGAAACAGATGACAAAAAAAATAACAACATTGTTGAGCCTGATTTAGCTGTTGTATGTGAGAAGAATAACCTAGACCAAGGTGGTTACAATGGGGCGCCTACTCTTATTATTGAAATTGTTTCTCCTGGTTCGAAAAAACGCGATTATATGATTAAGTTGCACAAATATGAAAAAGCAGGCGTGAGGGAGTATTGGATCATTACACCTGAAACGGAAAGCATTATACGGTATGCTTTGAATGAGCAGAGACATTATGACCTACCAGAAACCTTTGCATTGGGTGAGGATGAAGAGATTATTGCAACGATGTTTCCTGATTTGGTAATTCCATTACAAGACATTTTCATAATGTGGAAATAAGTTGGCTCAAGGCTTCACGGAATTCCGTTGGGGCTTTTTTTTATAATGTAAAACATAGAGGCGAAGTTATTGATGGATAGCATAAGGCTGCGAAACGCTGGTGAAGTTGTAGCACAAACGATTTGTGTATATGGTGATACACCGGGAGCAGTTGAGATGATTAAAGGTTTTATTGCAAAATAATTAACAATATTTTAACAAAAATAGAAAATATATGTACTATAATAGTAAGAGTAGCATAGAATAGTAAAGTGGTTGATCTATGCTACTTAAGTAAATCATCAATAAGGGAGGTGTTAGGCTTGCTGGTTCATACACAATGTGGGGCAAAAGTTCGTTTAAATAGCCGCGGTGAAGGGATATGCCCAAACTGTGGTAAAAAAATCAATGTACGAATATCAAATAAGTAAAAAAACTATCTATCCTCGGGTAGATAGTTTTTTTATATAAATATAATTATGAAAAAGGGAATACAATACTTTTGAAGTATATAAAATAAAATCGATGTAAGAAGATGTATGTACTTTGGGAGGCACTAATGAAAATAAATGGGACTATTTTACTTATATTAGCGCTCGCAACTTTTATTAGCTGGTTAAATTATTATTTGCTATCAAGGTTATTTGTTTTTTATCGTGGGAAGGTCAGTCAACGTATGTATTTGGGTTTCACTGTGGCTACTATTTTGACGCTTGGTTATGGCTGGTCTATACGTCCGCCATTTGTAGATGCCGAGCATGCAGTATATCGTTTTTTGGTTTATGGTACTTTAGCTTGGTTAGTGGGGCAGATTATATTGCTACTGCTTCAGCCGTTTCTAGCTGTAATGCATAGGGTACTGAAAGGCGGTAAAGTAGAAACAGATGATCGGTCAACTTCGTCTTTGACTATGACGCGTAGAAACTTTCTACATAGTTCATTAGCGGCAGTACCGCTACTTTCATTGGGAATGGGCATGAAAGGGATTTACAATGCACAATCGGACATGGTTGTTCAGCGTCATTCACTCCACTTTTCTAATTTACCTGCAAATCTTACTGGTTTTAAAATTGTCCAGATTAGTGATACTCATTTAGGTCCATATTTTGATTTGGATCAATTAGATACCGTCATTGCGCTACTTATGAAGGAAAAACCAGATATTATTGTCATTACTGGTGATTTTGTGGATGATTTGAACTTGCTTACATCTGCGATTGAACGGCTCAATACACTGCAGCCGCTAATCCCTCATGGAATTTATTTTTGCTATGGAAATCATGAATACTTTAGAGATATTGAGTTTGTTCGTGCCGAGCTGAAGAAAAGTCGAATCCACGTTCTTGAAAATCAAAGTGCTTTAATTGTACCAGGAACGCAGCCCTTTTATCTGATGGGGGTTGGTTATCCATGGGCAGGTGATTCGCGCAGTGGGGTTAATGTGAGTACTAGTGTTCGTCAGCAGTATTTTGCAACAACCGATCAGAAGATCCCTCATAATGCATTCAAAGTGCTAGTTGGTCATCATCCGGATATTTTGATCGATGGATTTTCTGCGCAAATACCTCTAACTATTGCAGGTCACACTCATGGCGGACAGGTTATAATTGGCGGACGGTCGCTACTTGCTTCGTATACCTATATGAGTGGACTTTATCAGACGAATGGTGTTTATGGATACGTTAGTAATGGGACTGGACATTGGTTTCCGTTTCGTCTTGGTTGTCCGCCAGAAATTAGCGTATTTACTTTGTTAGCCTAATTACTGATTACATGATTTTTACAAGTTATCGAGATATTGTCATACAATTGTCATAGTTATTGATTATAATTCAAATATAGAAAAGAACGAGGAGTGATATCTCATGAAAAATATAACAAAGAAAATAATCATATACTCAATGGTAGGCATGATGCAGATCGGTTTTGGTGCATCGATCATCGAGGCTTCACCAAGAGATGCTTGGCAACATCAGCAACAAAATCGACAAAAGCAAGAAGAACAGCGGCATAGACAGGAAATGAAGCGTCGTGATCATGAGAATGATCGGCAGTGGAATGACCGGCAATGGAGAGAAAACCAACGATACGAACAATACAATCGGCAACAAAATGAACGGCTCTATCGGCAGGAATTAGAGATGCAACGGCATGAACGGGAAATGCAACGACGAGAAAATGAGCAGTGGCAGCAGTGGAATGATCGACAATGGCTAGAAAATCAGCAGCATGACCAGATGATTCGTCAAATTGAGGCAGATGTCATTATGTTGCTTTTGAATTCATAAGGACATAGAATAGATATTGTTACTAATTTAATTTTTGCAAAAAAAGAAAGATGTCGTTGGCATCTCTCTTTTTTTGCAAAAATAGAAATAAATTGTAAGACGATTAAAAAAACAAAGGAGTTTCTTTGGATATTCTTGAATAAGTATATTATGTTTTTAGTTTTCTGAAAATATGGAAAATAATGTATTGATTCATAGGGGGAGTTATATGTTATGAAAAAGATTAAATACAAATTAATAATGTGTCTTGTTCTTACTAGCTTTATCTCTATTTTTATTCTTAGTTGCTACAATATTATGGATACGATTCGTAAGGATGAAATTGCTTTAGCAGAATATCGCAGTACTTTATTTGAACAGTTTGACCGTAGCATTAAGTTAGAAGTCGAAACTGCACATAGTCTTGTCGAGGACGTTTACAACCAACAACAAAAAGGACTGTTAACGGAGGCAGAGGCGAAGAAACGAGCTGCTGATTTAGTTCGTAACTTGCGATTTGATAATGGAAACTATTTTTGGATTGATACAACCGAAGGTATTAATGTGGTGCTACTCGGTCGGTCAACGGAGGGGAAAAGTAGGACGGATCTTGTCGATGCAAGAGGCAAAAAAATTGTGCTTGATTTTATGGAAAAAGGTCCTCAACCTGGCGGCGGATACACAGATTATGCCTTCCCTAAACCGAATGAAACACAAGAATCTCCAAAACGAAGTTATGTGTTATTATTTAAACCTTATAACTGGATCATTGGCACAGGTAGCTGGGTTGATGAGATCGATACGTTTGCTATGGCTAAAGCGGAAGAACACAAGAAAAAATTATGGATCAGTATCATCTACTCTGTTGGTATTGGTTTGATGGGACTCGTTTTATCTGCTTTGTTTGCAATTTATATTAGTAAAAAGATATCCGAGCCTATTGTATCGGTAGTCGCAAGTGTACAGCAAATCGCTGCAGGAAATCTATCAGTAGAAGACCTGAAGATTGATGCAAAGGATGAAATTGGTATTTTAGCTCATGATTTTAATATTATGAAAACAACCTTAAAGAATCTAATTAAGCAAGTTGTAATGATGACCAAGCATGTGGCAGATTCTAGTGAAGAACTGATTGCCACTTCTGAGCAGACGGCAATGGCGAGTACCCAGGTGGCCAGTTCTATTACAGAAGTTGCTGAAGATACTGAGAAACAGGTAGCCGAAGTTAATCAAACGGTGATGGTAACAGATCAAATATTAGAGAATATAAGACGAGTAGCTGATGGTGTAAGTAGCGCAACAGAGGTATTCAACAAGACGGCAGTTGCATCTAAGGCTGGTGAAAAAGCGATTGATGTTGCGATTAACCAAATGAATAGTATTGAGAAAACTGTAGTAGATTCTGCTGAAATGGTTACAAAATTGGGTGATCGATCGAAAGAAATTGGTTTAATTGTCAATACTATTTCTGCGATAGCCGGACAAACCAACCTTTTGGCTTTGAATGCCGCCATTGAAGCAGCGCGAGCTGGGGAGCAGGGCAAAGGCTTTGCAGTTGTTGCAGAAGAAGTTCGAAAGTTGGCTGAGCAGTCTCAGGAAGCTAGTAAACAAATTAGCGATCTCATTAGCGAAATACAGATTGATACGGATAAGGCTGTTGGAGCGATGGAGGTTGGTACGCGAGAAGTGAAAACAGGTACGGAAGTTGTTTCTTCAGCTAGTCAAACATTTGCAGAAATATCCTCCTTGATCAACCAAGTATCCATTGAGATCAGTGAGGTTTCTGCCAATGTTCAACAATTGGATGGTGGTAGTCAAAAATTTGTTAGTGCCATTCATAGGATTGGCGATGTTACCAAAAATACGGCAATGCAAACACATACTGTATCGGCGGCAACGCAAGAACAATCCGCAGCAATGGAAGAAATCGCTGCTTTTAGTCACCAATTAGCTAAATTAGCCAGTGATTTACAAACCGAGATGAATAAGTTTCGTGTTTAAGATGATCGCTTAAAGCATCATAAAAAGAATTTGTGACTATTTATTCTTATTAGGTAAAGGTAAACCAATTAAAGTGGACCAAATGTCTGCTACTAGACAAAAGAGTGTTGATAAGAAGATTAGAAAAAGGTACTTTATGTTTGCATAAAGTACCTTTTTTGTATTGCTATATTTTTTTCTTATTCGATAATCATACGATGATAATTTTTCTTACCTTTGCGAATCAGTAGGCTATTATCTTCAAATAAGTCAGCAGTGAGCAGAAACTCTAGATCTGTCACTTTGGTGTCACCGATCGTGAGACCACCTTGCTGAATCAGTCTTCGTCCTTCGCTTTTTGTGGCAATAATTCCAGTAGTAGCGAGAACGTCAATGATTTTGGTTCCTAATAAATCAGCAGTAATCGCTACTGTTGGTGCGTTATCTAGCGCGCCAGCGCCACTAAATAGTGCTTCTGCTGCTTGCGCTGCTTTTTCCGCTTCCTCTAGACCGTGAATCAGTTTGGTTACTTCAAAAGCGAGAGCTTTTTTAGCAATATTGATTTCCTGATCTTTGAGGGCGCCGAGTCGTCGTACTTCATCCATTGGCATAAAGGTGAGCAGTGCCAGACATTTTTCAACGTCAGCATCATCGATATTGCGCCAATATTGATAAAAATCATAAGGCGATGTTTTCTCGGCATCCAGCCAGAGAGCGCCTTTTTCGGTTTTACCCATCTTACGTCCGTCACTGGTAGTTAACAAGGTAAACGTTAATCCATAGGCAGGTTTACCCTCTTTGCGTCTTATAAGGTCCGCTCCGGCAAGAATATTGGACCATTGATCATCTCCGCCCATTTGCATAATGCAATCACATTGGCGGTTAAGCTCTAAGAAATCGTAAGACTGCATAAGCATATAATTGAATTCTAAAAAAGATAAACCTTTATCTAAACGTTGTTTAAAACATTCAGCCGTTAACATGCGATTGACGGAAAAGTGTGCGCCGATATCTCTTAGAAATTCAATATAATTGAGTTTGAGTAACCAGTCGGCATTATTAAGCAGGAGAGCTTTGCCATCAGAAAAGTCAATAAAACGTTGCATTTGTTTTTTAAAACGTTCACCGTTGTGGATAATATCATCTTGCGTCATCATTTTACGCATATCAGTTTTGCCAGAGGGATCTCCGACCATTGTTGTTCCGCCGCCGATCAGGCAGACTGGACGGTGCCCAGCACGCTGCATGTGAGACATGACCATCATTCCCAGGAAATGACCAACATGTAGACTATCAGCAGTAGGATCAAAACCAATATAAAAGGTAATTTTATCTTTTTCTAACAGTTCGGTAATTTCGTCTTCATGGGTAAGTTGTTGGATAAATCCCCGTTCTTTTAGAGTATCGAGTACAGTCATTAATGTAAAAGCCTCCTTAAATTTCTGCTTTATAACGTGATAATAAAAACGTCCTATGTCAGGACGAGTTTGGTATTAATTTTGTTAATTATACTATGAAAACATAGGAAATACAACGCTGAAGTCGATTTGCAAGGTTTTGCCTGGTGAATTGGGAGCTTACCAATACTAAGCAGGTTGATCATTAGATCAGCCTGCTTAGTATGTCTGACTGTATTAAAAACATGTAGACAAGTGTTGCTCCAAAAATACTAATCAGAGGGTTGCCAAAACTCCATTTTGGTGACCTAAACCATCTATATTCTAACTTCGAAACTACTTTTCGTATTGGACTTGGACTCTGTTTTTGGGACGAGTTTTTTGGGCATCGCTTTTGGGGGAGGCTTTGGCATGGATTGTGGTATGGATTCAGGGGTATCTTGAGAAAGGATCAAGTTTACTATTTCATCGGAACTTTCCGCAGAATAATCAACAATAGGCTTTTGTCTTTCTTGGGCCTTTTTCCATAAATGTACAATGATGAGAGTGCTAGCAATAATAAAGACGAATACAAAGAAAATGCTAAAGCCCATCGAGGACGGTGTATTTTTTTGTATTGGGGTTGCAGGAGGAACGTTAGTTCCGGAAGCTGTTTCTTTTGAAGGTTCGCTATAAGATCCCAAAGGGGGGATGTTATTGGTGGTAGCTTGAGAAGCTGTATTGGTGTCGGGTGCAGCTGTAGCTGTAGTGGCAGGTGGGGACTTTTCTATAGAGGAAGTTGTTGCTTTAGCGGGAGCAGTGGCTGGAGGCGTTGTTGTTGTTGTTGGTGGTGTGTGGGTATCATTGGTCTTTATAGAGTGGGTCATACTAGGAGGAGTGGGGGGAGTAGGCTTGGTTGGTGGAGTTGGGGAGTGCATCGGTAAGCCTCCTTTAAAAAATACTCTATTCTTATCCTATCACATTTCATCAATTGCTGAAATAAGTGGAGAGGCAATTGATAAAGAAAAAAGGAATTACCATATTTCAGCAGAATAGATAAAAATATATCGTTATATAGCGAATTAGAGTAAGAATCGTAAAAGGGAGAGAGTTATGAGCTATGTGCCTGTTACTCAATTGAGGCGAAAACGCAAAAAAAAGAGTATTGTGATTCAGCACAAAACGTTGCTGTATGTTATTTTTCAAATTAGCATTTGTTCGATTATGCTATTAATCCCAGTGCTCTCCCAATCTTTTGTTGAGTATATCAATACGTTACTATCCTTATGTACCTTATTTTTCTTTGGTGGAATGGTTGTTTATTTATCCATTCGTTTAGTCATACTGTTTAGTGATTGGGTCGGCAAAGGTAAGCATGCTATGGGAGCCAATCATTCTGCCGTACAAGATGAATCTTCCCGGAAAAATTCGGTTGGCCTGATGATTGAAAATATACTGTCCATTGCAATGTTGGTTTTTTTATTAATTTTAATAGAACCGTTTATCACGGCAGTCATATGGTGGCAAGGTTATAAACTGATGGCAGGAAAGGCGGTTTCATTAGTTAGCATTACCGAAACCTTTACTTTTATTGAATACTTGGTTCAATTTGGTATGATCGGTTTCTTGATCCTGATCATAAAAGGTATGTTTACGCGTGGAGCATTGCCGAAAGGTTTAAGAAAAATGACATTTATGCGGAGAGTGCCTGTAAAGGATATTTAATTCAACAATGAAGCTGTTATATTATAGTAAAAAGGATTCTGCTGTTGCCCCAAGGGACGTAGCAGAATCCT
>CAXYVG010000072.1:0-19180 GCA_964292325.1 uncultured bacterium
CTCTAACAGTCTTTTTATTTTATTATATTTAGCCAACGAGGTGGAGGTGACATCACTCATGACAAGCAATACAAGATTTTACATTTATACATTCACTTCTTTCGAGCATACCAAGCTACGTGATATAACATATGGCACTTCTTACTCCGTAAATTGATATGCTTTCAACGTTCCTTCAATTGATTGAGTTGTAAAGTTACTTGTGAAAGAAGTTACTCCTGTTATCGTTCGGCTCCGTTTGCCAATCTCAACAGTTAGTTTGCCATTTTGAATTGTCATATTTGACGTTGGATAGCTCCCCCTGTACTACTGATTGTTCACACCATGCAATCGCCGTGGCAAAATCATTTGGCAGTGAAGCTTCAATGGTAATTTGACGCTTGTTTTTTAATTCTGTAAACGTGATAGAGGCAGCATGTAACGCTTGCCTCGTCATCCAAGACGTCCGGATTCCATACATACCATCGCCAATGATCGGGTAACCTAAATGCGCTAGATGAAGGCGAATTTGATGAGTTCTACCAGTATCTAACGTTAGTTCTAACAATGAAGCATCGGAAAAATTCTTGATGGTCCGGTAATGAGTAATGGCTTGCTCACCTTGCTGCGTAATGGCTCGTCGATTTGCCAAACTTGGATGTGAACCAATCGGTGCATCAATTGTGCCTGAAGCCGGGCTAACAATGCCATTCACTAGCGCCCAATAATTACGTTTTAATGTTCTTTCTTTTAGTTGTTGTTCGAGAATAAATTGACTACGTGAATCTTTAGCAAAAATAACACAACCCGAAGTTTCTCTGTCTAATCTATGTATCGGGCGAATCGTGGTCACTATATTACGTTGTTGCAATTCATAGGCAAGATAATTCGCTAATGTACCACTTGTTGTTTGAGCAGTAGGATGAACCAGTTGATGTGCTGGTTTGTTTACTACTAGCATATACGGATCTTCATAAAGTATTTCAATAGAGCCTTGCTCAGGCTGAACACCATAGGTAACATCTTCTGGATTTAGGACACGTACCGTATCACCCAGCTTCACTTTTTTTTGCAAGAAAACAGGTTTACCGTTTAATTGAATTCCTTTTTGTCTCGTTAGCTTTTGAATTTTCCTACCGGAATACTGTAAAACCTGTTTCAAATAGCTTTCAAGAATGAGCCCTGCATGTTCTTGAGCAACTCGATACGTAGTAAATGACTTCATCTGTCAACCTTCTCTTTCCTTTAAATAAAGATATTCAAAAAATCAAAATTTGATCGAAAATTCCTTTATAAGGTTATTTTATACAAATATTCTATTCTTACAACTAAAATCCTGCAGAATTTTTCCATTAAACCGTCTGTTTCATATTGTTTTGCGGCTCTACCTCTTTAACTGTAGAAATATATGCCTGATCCGCATATACTTGTGAATAACTTGGCGGTAATTCTTCAAAATCTACAATGAAAAGCCCAGGATTTTTCAGTAAATCCAATTCAACAACTTGACGGTTTTCCTCTTGGTCTGATGCAATACGGACTACAGGGGAATTTTTATTTTTCATATCAACACCAAGAATAGTCCCGCTCTGTTCATTACTCAGTCGTACTGTTTTTCCAATCGGATAGATTGCAATATTTTGATTAAATTTTTCAATAATAGCCGGATTAAAATACTCTCCGGCCGCTTTATTCAAAATGGCAGTTGCAAAATATACGGGTGTTGGCAATCGGTGTGGCATCCCTACAATGAGTCGTTCATAAACATCCGCAATGCCTATAATCTGAGCATATTCAGAAATTTCATCGCGTTTCATCCCCATAGGATAACCACTCCCATTCCAGCGCTCGTGATGCTGAAAACAGGCAGTAAGAACGTTGGGCGATACATTATAATCGCCTCGCAGGATTTCCACTGAGTAAAATGAGTGCCTTTTATATTCTCTTTTTTCACTTTCTGATAAGTGATAGGAGAACTGCCTTGCCATGCTTTTTGAAAATCTAGTTTTCCCCACATCATGAAGCATCGCTGCTAGACCTAGTTCATCTAACTGCTTATTATCATATCCCATAGCAAGTCCTGTCATAATTGATAAAATACAAGTATTAACGGCATGTGAAAACATGTATCCTTCTTTGCGACGTATATCTAAAATATTGACCATTCGTTCTGGTTTCAGGCCAAGTTGATTGATCCATTCACTAACCATTTTTTTTATACTATCGAGTTTTACGCCCTTACCAACACTAAATTGGCGAATGGTCTCTTGTGCGGCACCAATCGCCTCCTGTTGGCAGATGAGGCTATAGAAATCCTCTTTCACCTTGAGCACATCTTCAAATTTGGGGTCCCCAATAAATAATGATGTAAAACCTTTATTGCGAAGATACGCAATGTATCTTTCTTTTATGACGATACCTTCATGTAATAACACCGTGCCATCAGTTGCAATAAGCGCTTGTGATAAATACATGCCAGGTTTTATCTGCTCTAACGTTATGCTCTGGATAACAATCCCCCCCTTAGGATAGGCATACTTCCCATTACTTCTATTATAATATCGAAATATAAGGTGAAATACTTAAAACATCTTTTACCTACACGATCACTTGCGAGTTCCCCATAGAAAAATGATTATGATATACTAGATGATGTATATTGGCGAATATATACTTTTTCATATATACTCTAGTATAAGCATATGATTTCGATACAATAGTATGTCTACTTTTTTAAAGGAGTTGTCTTTTTTGAATATTTCAGTTCTAGGATGTGGACGCTGGGGAACCTTTTTAGCTTGGTATGCCAATAAAATTGGCCATAATGTAACGTTATGGGGTCGAGAATCCTCTAAAAATTATTCAAAACTAAATGAAACCCGAGGCAACGATTATCTAACATTGCCTTCGGAGGTTATATTAAGTAATTCTCTAGAAAAATCCATTTCTTCTGCAGAGTTCATCATCATATCGATTAGCGCACAAGAATTGCGGTCATTGACACATCAAATACAGAGGCTACAAACAACCAACAAAATATTTATTTTATGTATGAAAGGCTTAGAAGCCTCTAGCGGAAAACGACTATCCCAGGTATTTAATGAAGAAATTGATAAAAACATAGACCTTGGTATCTGGGTGGGACCTGGTCATGTACAAGATTATATTGAAAATATCCCTAATTGCATGGTCATCGACTCAGAGGATTTTACTATTACCCAAAAAATTGTTACCGCCTTTAGTAGTGATCTCATTCGATTATATTATGGACAAGATTTGATCGGTAATGAAATCGGGGCTGCATCCAAAAATGTAATGGGAATTGCAGCTGGAATGCTCGATGGACTACATTATAGTAGTTTAAAAGGTGCTCTGATGGCCAGAGGCACAAAAGAAATGTCGCGCCTAGTACACGCAATGAACGGAAATGCCGTTACGATCTATGGTTTAAGCCATCTTGGTGATTATGAAGCTACCTTATTTTCGATGCACAGTCATAATCGAAAGTTTGGGCAAGCCTTCGTCACAGGTGAACCTTTTGAAAAATTGGCAGAGGGTGTAGCAACCGTTCAGTCATTAAAATATCTTGCCAAAGAGTATCAAGTTGAAATGCCCATTTGTAATGCACTATATGATATTTTATTTCATCATACAGATCCAAAAGAAACATTACTTCACCTTTTTTTGCGGCCCGTTACCTTTGAGTAAGGTGCACCACACGAAGAAGTGCCATGACATCCGCTTTACTAAGTGGCTGTCATGGCACTTCTTCAATTATTTATGATCGCTACTTTTTCTGTTGCAACGCTTGCAGATACTCTCTAATCTGACAAAATAGTTCTTTTTCTACGTCCTCATCAATCGGAAGATCCGTCCAAATATGATTGGATGCCATTGCTTGATAAAATAGCATCGGGAAACCATTGATAATGATGCATCCACGATTTTTTGCCTCTCTCAGCAATTTCGTTTCATGTGGATTGTAAATCAGATCATAAACTACCTTAATGTTACTAAGAATATCTGGATCTATAGGAAACATTTCCGTAGTATTTGACAAACCGACCGATGTAGTATTAATCAGACAGTCATACTCTCCGTCGATTTCGTGAGCTTCACAAACCGTAATAGAACCAGGTAAGTGAATGGATAATTCTTTTTGCAGTTTTTTAGCTTTATCGGCTGTACGGTTGACAATCGTAACATCGCACTGACGTTGTAATAACTCGCAAAGAACAGCACGAGCGCCCCCACCTGCACCAAGTAATAGAATTTTTTTATTTTCGATCGCTATATTTAATAAATCAAAGGCTTTTATAAAGCCATACCCGTCTGTATTATATCCAATTAAACGTCCATTATCGTTCTTTACTGTATTCACAGCTCCATATAACTGAGCCTTTGGATCTATTTCATCTAGATAATTCATAACCGCTTGTTTATGAGGAATCGTAACGTTGAATCCCCCAAATGCACCTTTTAGTACCGTCACGGATTCTCGCAGGGTGTCAGGAGGCGTTTTTAAAAGAATATATTTACAGTCGGCCTGCTTAGCAGCAAAAATACTATTTTGTATGATTGGGGAAATACTGTGGCTGACTGGATAACCTATTAAGGCAAATAATTGAGTTGCTCCTGTGATTGTATGATCCATATATATCGCCGCCTCTCTATTTTATAACGCAAATGTAATTTGGGTTAACGATTGTCTACCTCCTTATCATATTATTTTTGGCAAAAAAATAAAAGGTCTTTTGATAAAATATTACCAGCAGACTAACAATATAGCTGGTATTTACTTCATACTTCCTATATATTTTCAAAATCAATTGCCAAAATTAATATTTTTTTGACAACTTCCTTCTTTCTATTATATAATTATATGATATCTCTAATAAATTTACAGATAATTGCCAAGAATATAGCAACAAGATCAATAGAATGTCTTCTTTGTGCCCAAAGTAACTACTAAATAACAAGGCTCAACAAGTAGCTACAACTGCTTGTTGAGCCTTTGCAAGGTTACTACTCTGGTATTGCGTTGTTCTTCATAACAACAACGCATTTATAGTTAACCTTTTATCGACAAATTGCATCTTTTTTGTTATTATTATATGCAGTAAAAAATCATAGGAGTGTTGTAAAATGAACATTGCTACTCCCTATTATCTGATTGATGAGAAAAAGTTGCTCCGCAACTTACAGATTATTCAACAGGTGAAACAGCTCTCTGGAGCTAAATCTGTACTAGCACTAAAATGTTTTTCCACCTGGTGTGTATTCGACTTAATGAAGCAATATATGGATGGTACTACATCTAGCTCGTTATTTGAAGCACGTTTAGGGTTTGAAAAATTTGGTAAAGAAACTCACGCTTATTGTGTTGGATATTCCGAGGAAGATGTGCGCGCGGTAACCAAATTTGCCGATAAAATCATCTTTAATTCCATTTCACAATTAGACCGTTATTACGATATAGCAAAATCAATACCCATCGGTTTACGAGTGAACCCAGGAATGAGCTTCTCACATTTTGATTTGGCCGACCCAGCACGCAAACATTCACGTCTAGGAGTGATCGATAAAGAGCTACTAGCAAAACAACTTCCCCGCATCAATGGCTTATTGTTTCATTATAATTGCGAAAATGACGATTTTGATGCTTTTGCTGAGCAACTTGATGTAATCGGTGAATCGTATGGAAACCTATTAAAAAAATTGCAATGGATCAGCCTCGGCGGTGGTTTATATTTTACCAAAGAAGGGTATCCGCTCGAAAAGTTCTGCAAGAAATTAGCGGACTTTGCTAAGAAATTTGATATACAAATCTATTTAGAACCAGGAGAAAGCGCTATTTCCGGCTCTGCTGAACTCATCACAAGTGTCGTAGATATCGTACATAACGAAACAGATATTGCAATTGTCGATGCCTCAGTCGAAGGACATATGCTTGATTTATTGATATACCGACTGTCAGCTAAAGTAGATGAAGATGCTTTAGCTACCCATCCCTATATGGTGGCTGGACGCTCATGCCTCGCAGGCGATGTGTTTGGGACTTTTAACTTTAAAGATAAATTAGAAGTAGGTAGCGAGATTCGCTTTGCCGATGCTGCTGGCTATACGATGGTAAAAAAGAACTGGTTTAATGGTCTACAGATGCCATCTATTGCGGTACGCAGGCTAAATGGTACAACTGAGCTGATACGAAAATTCGACTATCATGATTTTCTAAACAATTTATCATAATTAAAAATTAGGCAATCAAGGGAGGAAAAAAATGAGGAAAAACGTTTTAATTGTCGGTGCTGGTGGTGTGGCACATGTAGTTGCTCATAAATGCGCTATGAACAACGATGTGTTAGGTGATATTTGTATCGCCTCTCGCACCCAGAAGAAATGTGATGAAATTATCGAAAGCGTACTGCGCAAAAACCACTTAAAAGACACCTCTAAAAAATTATATGCACAAGAGGTGGACGCGTTAGATGTCCCAGCGTTAGTCACTCTGATCCAAGATACCAAGTCAGAAATTGTTATTAATGTAGGGCAATCTTATATTAATATGTCAGTCTTGGAAGCTTGCATTCAATCGGGTGCTGTATATCTAGATACAGCCATTCATGAAGAACCTGATAAGGTTTGTGAAAATCCACCATGGTATGCCAACTATGAGTGGAAACGCAAGGAACGTTGCCAAGAAAATGGCATTACCGCCATTTTGGGCATTGGTTTTGACCCTGGCGTCGTTAACGCTTGGTGTGCACTAGCGCAAAAAGATTATTTTGATACGATTGATACCATTGATATATTAGATGTAAACGCTGGTAGTCATGGTAAATATTTCGCTACCAATTTCGATCCTGAGATTAATTTTCGAGAATTTAAAAAAGTATGGGCTTGGATTGACCGAAAATGGGTATTGCAAAAAGTTCATTCTATAAGAGTAGACTATGACTTTCCTGTAGTAGGAGTTTGCCCGGTTTACTTAACTGGTCATGATGAATTGCATTCTCTTTCCAAGAATATTGATGCCAACTCTATTCGTTTTTGGATGGGTTTTGGCGATCATTATTTAAACGTATTTTCTGTGTTATCCAATATTGGTCTCACCTCGGAAAAACCAATAAAAATAGCAGAAGATGTGGAAATTTCACCACTTAAGATATTAAAAGCCTTACTACCAGATCCCTCCTCTCTAGCACCTAATTACACCGGAAAAACTTGTATTGGCAATTTCATTCGCGGTACTAAAAATAATGAGAATCGAGAAATTTTCATCTATAATACCTGTGATCATGCTGAATGTTACAAGGAAGTAGAAGCCCAAGCAATCAGCTATACAGCAGGAGTTCCGCCAGTTGCAGCAGCTATGTTGGTTGCCCGTGGTGACTGGGATATCAAGCATATGGTAAATGTTGAGGAACTAGATCCAAAGCCTTTTATCGAATTACTTGATCAAATGGGTCTCCCAACCGAAATTATAGAAGCTCCGACAGTCTTTACTCCACCAGTCATCGAATCATTAAAATCGATTTAATATATCTCCCAAATGATAGAACGCGACTCTCATGAGTCGCGTTCTTCCATTACTGAATTGTTGATTGTATAATAATTCTTAACATGGTAATATAAAGTAAAATATTTCATCAGGAGGATCTAGCATGAATTTCAAAAAATATATTACTATGCTTACAGTAGTAATGACAGTATCGGTAACAATGCTGGCAACAGCCTATGGTGCACCAACGCCTGAACTAAAGAAAGACTGGGATATTTCCTTTCTAGGAACCATGCAAGTACCGGCTGAATTAGAGATTGTAGATGGTAAAGATGTAATCGAAGAAGTAATGAAATTTAGTGAGAAAGCAAGCAAAGCCTATCCAATGAAATCTACTGTCCCTAAAATGAAGGCTCCCTCATTTGAAGATGTTTCGCAGTTTTTCACTACTAATAATATTGGAGTTTATCAATTGGCTTTGAAAAATAACGGTAGCTATAATACCGCTATTCTCTTTGCTGGCAAAGTACCTGCGAAAAATAATACAAATGAATTAATTTTTTTTGATAAACTAAAAAATACCGATTCGCAAAAACAAAAAGAATTACATACACTCATTCTCAAGGGAATCGATGAAGCATATACCAAAGTACCTGATTTACAAAATTTATTCCAATTAGAGATCATTGAATTCTATCCATTTGAAAGGATAATAAGCCAGAATGTTGAAATGATCGGCATGGGCGGTAGCGTAGCTGTGCGAAGCTTTAAACTGATACAACCTGCGGCATTCAAGATCTATGTTATAAATAAGAACGCTGAAATATATGTATTGGGTGTAATCAACTCTGGCCCTGACCGCAAAATGTGGGATGATATGACCAAAGATATGCTCAGCAATATGCAGTGGAATTGACTCACAATACCACTAAGAAACTGACAGCTATATTGTGAGTCTGCCGCAGATGGGGTATAGGGCTTCGCTTGCGTCCTTCGTAAAGCCACTCAGCCCTATACCCCATCCACGGCGATTTCCATACAGAAGATATAATCTTGTGATATCTCTCTTCTAAAAGTATAAAACAAATATAAAAGCCTACAATGTTTTTTCTACATTGTAGGCTTTTTCTTATCCCTAATAAATTTTCCCCTGACTCAATATATGTTCAGGTGTCATCAACCATATATGATCCAATATCCGAACTCGAAAAGTGCCAATCCCCTCACGGGCCTGCAGGGACTGCTGAGCCAATTCACCAGCAAGTCCCATCATCATAACCCCGGCCGCCGCTCCCGTAAACCAGTCTGCTGTCGCAGCGCAAAAAGAGCCAATCAATGAAGTAGCCATACAGCCTGTCCCCGTTACTTGAGACAATATCGGGTGACCATTGTCAATATGATAGATTCTATTTCCCTCAGCTATGATATCTTGCTTACCAGTAATCGCAATCACACAACCTAGTTTTTGCGAAAGATCGCGTGCTACCTGTTCACAATCCTCCTCACCATCAACTGAATCAACGCCTTTTATCGTTGCCTCAAGACCAGCAATCATCTTAATCTCTGACATATTACCACGAATTACAGAAGGACCGACCTCACTGATAATTCTTTTTGCGGTATTGGTTCGAAGGCTAGTCGCCCCCATACCTACAGGGTCAAAGACAATCGGAATCCCCATTGTGCGTGCCTCTTTACCTGCTATGAGCATCGCCTCAATCGTCCGTGAATTAAGAGTTCCTATATTTAAAACCAGCGACGAAGCAAAAGAAACCATTTCTTCCACTTCCGCCATATCATCTGCCATCACAGGAGAAGCACCAATGGCTAGCGTAATATTTGCACAATCATTAACCGTTACATAGTTCGTAATATGATGAACCAGTGGTTTTTTTTCTTTTACTGCCGCAAGATTGTCGGCTATGCTTTGCAATATTTCCATCTTTTATATTCCATCTCCATACATTCCATATAAGTCATCCGAATCATTTAATTTTTCAAGATCAAATGGCGTTCCCTGATAAACGTAGTAATTTAGCCAATTAGAAAACAGTAAATTAGCTGCACTTCTCCAGCGCACTACTGGCATTTGTTCAGGATCATCATTCGGATAATAATTAATTGGAACCTCCACTGACATTCCTTGTTGGACATCACGATCATATTCCGCTTTTAGAGTCAGTGGATCATACTCAGAATGGCCCATGATGAAAAAATGACGAGCTTTCTTATCACTAACAGCATAAATTCCCGCTTCTTCTGATTCAGAAAGGATCGACAACCTTGCTACTTTCTCAATATCCTCACGTTTTACTTCCGTATGCCGGGAATGAGGAGCATAAAAAACATCATCAAAACCACGAAATAACATTTTACCTTTCTGATTTATAGTGTGGGGAAATACCCCAAACATTTTCTTTGGCAAATCATATTTAGCAATTCCATGATGATAATATAAACCAGCTTGTGCACCCCAGCAAATATGAAACGTAGAGTATACATTGGTTCTACTCCAAGCCATAATTTCACATAATTCTTTCCAATATACAACTTCTTCAAAAGGAATTTGTTCAACAGGTGCTCCCGTAATAATCATACCATCATATTTTCGATCTTTCACATCCTGAAAAGTTTCATAAAACTTAACCAAATGCTCATGGGGAGTATTTTTCGGCTCATAAGTGGCTGTATAAATAAAATCAAATTCGACTTGTAGTGGAGAATTTCCTAATAGTCTTAGCAATTGCGTTTCTGTGACTATTTTCGTAGGCATCAAATTTAATAATAAGATTCGTAAAGGACGTATATCTTGAGAATAAGCACGATCCTCATCAATTGCAAAAATATTTTCCTTTTCCAGTATGTTCATAGCCGGCAATTTATTAGGAATCTTGATAGGCATACTTTCCACTCCTCTGTATTGAATCTTTCGTTATATAGATATCACCAAACCTTCTTCATGGCAATCGTCGTGGATGGGCTATAAGGGTTGAGTGGCTTTACGAAGGACGCAAGCGAAACCCTTATAGCCCAGCCGCGACAGACTAACAATATAGCTGCCATTTACTTAGTGCTATATAGAATAAGCAAATGTATTTTTTCTACAAAAACATGGTGTAGTATGATCTTATCATTTCCAATGCCTCTTTGACAATATGAACCTCTATCTTATTTTACTATCTGCTTACTTTTTAAATCATTATTGCTGCTACCTCTTCACTACTATACTGATTTTTATTCGTTTCTGTCACTTCTTTTATCGACTTATAGATAATAGCAATCATTTCTTCGATCTCGGCTACTGTACTAATCAGAGGTGGCATAAAGATGACTACACTACCGATCGGACGAATAATGAGTCCATAATCCCTGGCCTTTTTACAGACTTGTGCTCCCATCGCCATTTTCCATGGAAACGGTATTTTCTTCTCTTTATCTTCCATTAATTCAATTCCCATAATTAACCCCTGTTGTCGCACTTCGCCAACATGCCGCAGCTGTTTAAATGTAGCCAGGCTAGCTCGAGCAGCCTCTATTTTAGGTATCAAACCTTCAATGACCTTTTCCTCTTTAAATATTTGCAAATTTCCTAATCCCGCAGCGCAGCATAATGGATTTCCGGTATAAGAGTGCCCATGGAAAAAAGTTCGTTGCTGTGCATCGCCTAAAAAAGCATTATAGATTTCATCTGTCATAAACGTTGCAGCAAGTGGCAAGTAACCTCCTGTAATACCTTTGGCTACCATCATCAGATCAGGTGATACCTCCTCATGGTCACAAGCAAACATTTTACCTGTACGACCAAAACCAGTCGCTACTTCATCAACTAAGAATAATACATTATATTTTTTCGTTAACTCGCGCAATTTTTTCAAATAGCCTTTAGGCTGAGTGAGCATACCGGCTGCCGCCTGTACTAATGGTTCTACGATCATCCCAGCAATCTCTCCATGATGAGCTGCTAGAATTTTTTCTACTTCATCAACACAAAGCATACCACAATTTTCTGGATCAGAAGATAACTTACAATGATAACAAGAAGGACATGGTGCCTGGAAACTTTTAAATAATAATGCAGAGAAAATGCGATGAAATAGATCAATCCCACCAACACTAACGGTACCTACTGTATCACCATGATAAGCATTCCCAAGCGTAATAAATTTTTGTTTCTTGGTTTCGCCTTTTAGCTGCCAATACTGGTAAGCCATTTTTATCGCAATTTCTACAGCCGTAGAACCATCATCCGAATAAAATATTTTAGTTAACCCTTTAGGCACAATTGCCATTAGTCCCTCTGCGAGCTGGGATGCTGGTACATTAATCAAACCAAGCATTGTCGTATGGGCAACCTTGCCTAACTGGTCAACAATCGCTTTATCAATTGTCGGATGACGGTGGCCATGAAGATTGACCCACAGCGAAGATACGCCATCATAATATCGATTGCCTTCACTATCAATGAGTTTTATACCTTCCGCCGCCTCGATAATCATTTGTGGCTGATCCACCCATTCTTGCATTTGGGTAAACGGATGCCAGATATATTCCTTATCTTTACGCTCTATTTCATTCATAATACATTACCGCCTTTGATGATGTTAATGATTTGCTCCATCTGCAAATGTTCTTCTGCTAATTGAGCTAACTGTCCAGTCTGTGCTTCCACTACACTAATCGTTTTTGAATGAGGAAATTTTCCTAAGATAGGCACTTGTGACAACTGAGCCATATAGGTTTCATTTGAGTGTTCTAAAATACCGACCTCATCCTCATTCCAACCATTTATAATAATTCCTGCCACCTGTAAACCACGCTGACGAGCATATTCTACCGTCAAAACCGTATGATTGATGGTACCAAGATTAGGCCGAGTCACAATAATAATTGGCAAAGCCATTTCCACCATCAAATCAGCTACCAAATAGTCCTGCCATAAAGGAGCTATGATTCCTCCTACACCTTCTACGATTAATGGATCATACGTTTTTGCTGCCATTTGATACGTTTTAAGAATCGCGGGTATGTCCACTTCTACACCGCTGATAGTTGCCGACACTGCTGGCGTCAATTCAAATTCCAGGCATACTGGATTGACTAAATCGCGTTTATTTTCACTAATACCAGCTGCCTGCATTAGAAAAGTGGCATCTTGTGCTATGAGCTTACCATCTTGATTGGCTACCCCGCCAGAGGCCATCGGTTTCATAACGCCTATATTCTGTCCACGATTTCGCAGCGCTGCCGCAATTGCCCCTGTAATAACCGTCTTACCCACATCCGTATCGGTCCCTGTAATAAATAACCCTGCCATATGATCACCCCTTTATATTAAATTAAGATTTCTACTAACTTTCGTAAGGATCTCTACCGCTTTTACCAATTCCTCTTTGTCATGAGCAGCGGATACGGTAAGACGCAAGCGACTCGTTCCAGGCATAACCGTCGGTGGTCGAATCGCGGAAACAATCAGTCCTTCTTGTTTTAATTGCTGAGCCATTTCTACCGCTAATGCAGCCTCCCCGACCATAATCGGTATGATGGGAGTTACGGTATCGCCAACCTGTAACCCAATCGAACTAAGAGCTGTACGCATATAGTCCGCATTTGCTGACAGTGTATCCACTAATTCAGGAGTTGACTGCAATTCTTGCAAGGCTGCCAATCCTGCTGCCACCGTCGCAGGCGCTAGTGCTGTAGAAAATATAAAACTACGAGCCTTATTAACTAAGTATTGAATGAGTTGCTGGCTACCAGCTACATACCCGCCCTCAGCTGCTAGCGACTTACTCAAGGTTCCGATTTGAATCTCAACTCGCCCTTTAAGGCCAAAATAATCGACGGTGCCACGTCCTCCTTGTCCTAAAACCCCTACGGCATGAGCATCATCCACCATTACAATAGCCTTATACTCTTCCGCAACTTCTACGATTTTATCAAGAGGAGCAATATCCCCATCCATGCTAAAAACGCCATCCGTTACAATCACTCGTTTACCTAAACAAGGTGTTTTTTCCAGTAATTCTGCTAGATGCTCGACATCAGCATGACGATATACGATCGTCTTGCCTTTAGATAATCGGCAGCCATCAATAATACTGGCATGATTCAGTTCGTCACTAAACACCACATCCCCCTGATTGACTACCGCACTGAGTACCCCCACATTTGCCATATAGCCAGTATTGAACACTACAGCTGCCTCTGTACCTTTAAATTGTGCCAATTGTCGTTCTAGCTGTTCATACAGGATGTGGTTACCAGTCGTTAATCGTGCTCCCCCTGAACCCGTGCCATACCGCATCGCAGCATCCATAGCAGCCTGCTTTACAGCTACAGAGTGTGTTAGTCCCAAATAATTATTCGTTGCCAGCAATAAATATCGCTGTCCCTGCTCCTCTATATGCACAGCATCAATGGGCTGGTAACTGATTGGCTTTCGATATAAATCTCGCTCTTTCATTTCAGCAATATAACTTTTCCAATAATCCACTTTTCGTCACACTCCTAAAACCATCAAGGTAGTATTACACTGACTGGTTGATGCTGTAAATACTCGATTGTACTATCTAGCTCTATATCAGGTTTCACAAAAAAAACGCGCCCACCTAGTGAACTGCCAAATGGTTTACAATTGGGGATACGCATATAACCAGAGGCCGAAGCAACATAGCCTGTTGTATACTCGGGATCATCTGACCAACAAAGCTCAGCAACCATCCCTGGAGTAGAAGCCACCTTACTGGCTAATACCAACGCCTCTCGGACATGAGTATTATCGATTCCCCCATCCGCAAGCATTGCAATGAAAGTATCTGCCTCAGCAATGTCCATACGAGATACTCGTACTCCTCGCGCCTTTGTATCATCAAGTCTCCGTCCCGTAACTGCACAGAGTAGCATAGCTCCCCCCATACTATCGGTCAATGACAATAATGCTTTCATACCCGCCTGTGCTGCCTCCATGGTTACCCCAGCTTTGACAAGAGCATCTTGTGCTGTTTGATGACTGATGGCTACACTGTCTCCAACTTTGCTATGTATGGATAGCAAAGGGACCTCTTGCACCTGATCATTTTCAATTTTTTCTACGACAATATTAATAAAATCGGCTTGTCCCCGCGAGTGGGAAAAAGCTCGCTCTAACATCTCATCTGCTGTTTTTTTCACCATATCGAAAGTGACAATACGCTCAGCTCCAGAAATATGACGTCCACCATTTTCATGGGCTCCTCCTTGAGCAGCTCGCATTCTAACGCTGTACACTATGTATCACCTTTCCTGTCTGATTTTTAATCCGTTTTAATAATAATGTTAACGGCCAAGCCGCTAATGCAGTATAAACCATACCTGGTACGGCTGCCAGTAAAAGAGGGATTACGGCTTTCCCTACCATACCACCAAGTGATAAACGAGCTACACTAGAACCTAGAGGACCCGCTACTACTAAAACTGGCCAAGAAGTACCAAAGGCAGCAATTACAACGCCTACTACCAAACGAAATATGATTGCAATAAACACATTCAATATCGTCTGTGTACCCAGTATCAAACCAATGAAACTAGATAAAACGCCCGCTGTCATATACTTAGTAAAACCAAATACCGCACAAATCGCCACTGCCAATGGTGCTGATAACTGAAACTCCGTACCAGGAATAAAACCAGGAAGCTTAATCGCCCCCGTGATCGTAATTAAAGCAGTAAGCAAGGCAGTCTCTGTCAGCATCTGTGGTTTATATTGCATTCATTAATCCTCCTTTGCCGAAAGAGGTACGCGCCCCATATCCCTGATCATCTGTAAATCCATCGCACTTTCTCGCCCGCCAGTAGTCAAATATCCACCAATCAGCATTCCACTTAGCCCACTCATCAATCCTACCGACTGTAAATCTCGCAAATTCACTTCACGTCCACCAGCACTGCGAATTCCCATCTTAGGCATAATAAAGCGAAACAAAGCAAAAACCTTTATAATTTCTAGTGGTAACAATGGTTCCTGATCCGCCATTGCTGTGCCTTTTATTGGATTGAGAATATTAAGCGGTACTGAATGCACGCCAAATTCTCGTAGCTCAAAAGCCATCTCTAAACGATGTTGCATACTTTCTCCCATACCAATAATGCCCCCAGAACAGACTTCAAGGCCAGCCTCATGCGCAACCTTAATGGTATTGGCCCGATCATCATAAGAATGAGTGGTACAAATTTCTCCATAATGACTACGACTAGTTTCTACATTATGATGATACCGACTAACTCCTGCCGCCTTAAGCGCCTTTGCATTTTCCGCTGACAAGGTACCGAGTGAAGCACAGACTTTTAGTTTTGTTTCCGATTTTATTCTTTCTAATGTTTTTATAATTTTAGCAAAATCTTTATCTTGTTCAGCCCCACGGCCACTTGTTACAATACTAAACCGATGCGAACCATTGGCTTCTGCCTGCTTTGCTGCAGCCAGTAGTTCCTCTTCACTTAATAAAGGATATACCGATATATTTGCCTTATGATGCATCGACTGTGCACAGAAACTACAATTCTCTGTACATTTACCAGAACGACCGTTTACAATGACACATAAATCTACTTCGTCGCCAACAAACTGTTGCCTGATTTTATCAGCCATTGCAAATAAAAATGGTAAATCTTGATCTGGTATCTGAGATAGAGTCACAGCCTGCTCCATCGTAATGCACTGACCTGCCAGTACCTGTTGTCCTACTTCTGTAATAAACTCCATGTAATTCATATGTAAACCTCCATTTAGTTAACTATTAACAATTAATAGGTTAACATACTTTAGTGAAAAAAACCACTATCTTTTTCTTAAAATTCGCTATATAACACCACTATTTTTTCTGTCTATATGCTTCTATCATTTCATTCTGTAATACAGTCACATAAATAGAAAAATGCTGAAACCCTATTATGAAGAGTGTCATGGGGACGAGTGTCATGGGAGTGTCATGGGGACGGGACTAAATCGTCATCTATTAAGTTTTAAAAATAGTGTCAAAAAGGTACCGTCCCCACTGACATCATAAAAATAGTGTCAAAAAGGTACCGTCCCCACTGACACTCTCTAAACCTGTCCCCCTGTTTTTTCCGGGGCAAACTAAAGAAAGAAATGCTAAAATCTATCACAAGATTTTAGCATTTCTTTCTATATGACAACTATTATTTCCAAGTGGTAATCACCCTATTTCTTCTCTCCATATATATCCTGCAGCAATGTGGTTTTTCTTAGATCTGCACATCCACAGCTCTGATCATGATCGAGATTGTTAATAGTATCTAATAAAATATGCGCAATCTTATCTGCATCTTCATAAAAAATTTGGCTAAGATCACTATGTTCCCAGTCCTTCACAACGCCTTCGCCATAGTTAACAATGGTATATAAGCCTGCAAAGCAAGCACCAATTTCACGCGCCAAATATACTTCAGGGCAAATACTTTGTCCTACAATATCAGCATGTCCTTTTAGCATCGCAACTTCTGCAGGGCTTTCAAAATGACGTCCATCCGTTACAGCATAAACGCCTCTTCGAAACACTCTGCCTAGCGGCCTTTTCTCAGCTGCGCGAATTAATTCCTCTCTCATGTGCGGACAAAGAGCTTGCCTCATGATCAAAAGATAATGTCCTTCGAGTCCAACATCTTTACGCATCGATTGATCAATATAATCCGATGCGACCACCATATCGCGAAGATCTAGTAAATGATTGACAGATCCTACGCCACCTTCTGCCAATATTTTTTTTACACCAGCTTCGCGGAAAAGCCAAAATATCTGCCTAGAAGCATCCGCACGGCTAACTCCAGTGCGCCATCCGTGCATCCGACAAGTCAATACGTTTTTATCACCAAGCCGAAATAATATAAATGGCGGTGTTTGTCCATAGGGTGTATCAAACACCATATCTCTTGTGATAACCTCTACATCTTCTCGATTTAGCGCCGCTGGAAAGTCCATCGACAAGGTACCAGATCCTCCGATAATAGCAATGCTCGCCTGTGGAATGTTATTCATACTGCTACACATCCTACTTTAAAATGTTTTTATACTGTTATACGCTGTATCACGCTGCACTGGAACTTTTCCTGTAGCACGGATCAGGCTCGTCATTTTATCAATCGACATATCATACGTAGTGCCGGCGGCTCGAACCACATTTTCTTCTAACATAATACTACCTAAATCATCTGCGCCAAATGCCAATGTCAATTGACCAATGGATTGTCCTTGTGTTACCCATGATCCTTGCAAATGAGAAATATTATCAAAATATAGCCGAGCTACAGCCAATGTACGCAGATAATCCCAAGCGGAAGCTTTTTCGCCTCCTAGCTCAGTATGACCGGGTTGGAACGTCCACATAATGAAGGCACGAAAACCGCCTGTACGGTCTTGCAATTGTCGAATCACCCGAAAATGATTGATACGTTGCTGATAGGTCTCTCCCATACCAACCACCATCGTTGCAGTGGTACCAATGCCCATTTTTTGTGCTTCTTCCATTACATCTAGCCATTGCTGAGCTGTAATTTTAAACGGACTGACGCGCTTGCGTACCTCATCGTCTAGTATTTCCGCCCCACCACCTGGAAGCGAGTCTAAACCAGCATCCACTAAACGTCTTAGCGTCTCTGGAACACTAAGCGCTTCTAGCTCCGCTATATGAATGATTTCCGCAGGGGAAAAGGAGTGGATCGTAATCGAAAATCGTGCTTTGATTTCCCTTAATATATTTTCAAAATATGCAAGACGCAATTCAGAATTGAGACCACCCTGTAGCATGATCTGTGTACCACCAGCAGCAATCGTTTCTGCAATTTTTTCGTATAACTCAGCATCATCTAACAAATACGCATCCGGTGCGTCTTTAGTACGATAAAAAGCACAGAATTTGCATTTACTTTTACAAATATTCGTATAATTGATATTACGATCTACAATAAACGTGACATGTTGTCCTGGATGTTTTTGTTGGCGGATTTGATCAGCAGCTCGGCCTAATGCCAATAAATCTCCTGTGCCTAATAATTCTAACGCCTCATCATCTTGTAATCTACTGCCTACAAGTGCCTTATCGATCATTGCCTGACATTTGTCCACTAACATCACACCTCCAGAAAATTTAGTTCTGGTATTTCAGCAATATGTCCTAATGCCTGGGCACGTCGATAATATTCCATTAAGCCCCGTTGATATTCTTGATCAAAGCCAAAACGTAACGTAGTAAAATATGCTTTTAAAAAGTCTGCATCAAATACTTCCCACCGCGCTGCATCTTCCGCTACTTGCTCTACATGAGTAATACTGTACTGCATGGAATCAACGAAGGAGTGTTGCACATCTCGAACCAATTGCAGTTTTTCCTGTGCAAATTTTTTTCTGGCAACCCACACAGCAAATACCATCTTTTGTTTCGTTAATGCCTTCCACTCCACTCCTAAATCATAAGCATATAGCCCTTCAGGGATCTTATAATGAATAGCTAGAGCTTCATTACCGATTAACAGTGCAGCATCCGCATCAAGTAGCATCGATCCTAAATTAGGTGGAGATTCCACATACTCAGACTCAATATGATATTTATCGTGCAAAATAATTTTGAGCAATACCTGTGATGTACGCGAAGTATTGGTTAATGCTATTTTTCGACCATTTAATTGATTGATCGGTACTTTGCTGAC